>NZ_JBEOZN010000062.1:0-36539 GCF_040298085.1 Streptosporangium sp. NPDC001681
CCCCCGACCTCGGCGGCACGGCCACCACCGTGGACCTGACCCACGCGATCCTCGAAGCACTCTGAGGGAGTCATGAGCGTTCCGCTGCCCAGCCCCGGCGACCGGCCGTTCACGTCTGCCGTACCGCTGTCAGCCGGCTCTGGTCGGCGGCGCTGCGCTCGACCGCGGCCAGCACGCGCTGGACCCGCAACCCGTCGTCGAACGACGGGGACGGCGCGGTGCCGGAGGCGATCGCCTGTACGAAGTCCTTCACCTCGTGGGTGAAGGTGTGCTCGTAGCCAAGGCCGTGACCCGGCGGCCACCACGCCCCCGCGTACGGGTGCCCCGGCTCGGTGACCAGCACCCGGCGGAACCCCGCCTCCTCGGCAGGCAGGGCGTGGTCGTGAAACCAGAGCTCGTTCATGGCCTCGAAGTCGAACGCCACGCTGGCGGCCGAGCCGTTGATCTCGATGCGCAGCGCGTTCTTACGCCCGGTGGCGAACCGGGTGGCCTCGAACGAGGCCAGCGCGCCACCGCTGAACCTGCCGATGAACAGCGCCGCGTCATCGACGTCCACCTCACCCGTCTCGGCACCGCCGCCGACGCCGGCCGACAGTCCGGCCGAGGTCTCGGCCAGCGGGCGCCGGGTGATGAAGGTCTCGGTCAGCGCCGAGACCTGCGTCAGGTGCTGACCGGTGATGAACTGCGCGGTGTCGATGATGTGCGCGCCGATGTCGCCCAGCGCCCCGGACCCGGCGAGTTCCTTTCGCAGCCGCCACACCAGCGGGAAGTCCGGATCGACGATCCAGTCCTGCAGGTACTGCGCCCGCACGTGCCGGATCTCGCCCAGCCGCCCCTCGGCCACCCAGCGGGCGGCGAGCGCGATCGCGGGCACCCGCCGGTAGTTGAACGCCACCATCGCGTAGACCCCGCGGGCCGCGGCCGCCCGTGCCGCGTCCGCCATGGCCTCGGCCTCGGCGACCGTGTTGGCCAGCGGCTTCTCGCACAGCACGTGCTTGCCGGCCTCCAGCGCGGCGATCGCGATCTGCGCGTGCGAATCACCGGGGGTGCAGATGTCGACCACGTCGACGTCCTCACGGGCGATCAGCTCGCGCCAGTCGGTCTCGACCGCCGCCCAGCCCATCTGCTCGGCCGCCCGCGCCGTACCCTCGGCCGAGCGGCCGCACAGCGCCGCCATCACCGGCCGGGCCGGCAGGTCGAAGAAGGCCGGCGCGCTACGCCAGGCCTGGGAGTGCACCCGGCCCATGAACGCGTAGCCGACCATGCCGATGCCCAGCCTCGGGCGTTCCCCCCCTGCCGTTCCCGACGTCGGCCCCGGTGTCGGCGTCGGTCCGGGCGCGGCCTCGTCCGCCTGAGCCATCAGGACTCGAATCCCAGCGGCAGGTAGGCGTCCACGTTCTCCTTGGTGATCGTCTCCGAGGCCAGGGTGATCGACTGGGGCACCTGGTTCTCCACCAGATCGCTCATCCCCTTGCCCTGAGCGATCAGGCGGGCCAGCTTGATCGCCGAGGAGGCCATTGTGGGGCTGTAGGTCACTGTCGCCTCCAGCACCCCCGTTCCCGCCTTGATGTCGCGCATCGCGTTGGCCGACCCGGCGCCACCGACCATGAAGAACTCGCTGCGCCCGGCCTCCTTGATCGCGGCCAGCACGCCGATGCCCTGGTCGTCGTCGTGGTTCCAGATCGCGTCGATCTTCTTGTGCGCCTGCATCAGGTTCGCCGCGACCTTGGTCCCCGACTCCACGGTGAACTGCGCGTCCTGCTTGGCCGTCACCGCGAACCCGTACGTCTTCAGCGCGTCCTCGAACCCCTTGCTGCGGTCCTGGGTCAGCGGCAGCGTCGCGATGCCCTGGATCTCCAGGATCACCGGGTCGGCCACCCCCTTGTCCTTGAGCTTCTTGCCGATGTAGTGGCCGGCCGCGACGCCCATGCCGTAGTTGTCGCCGCCGATCCAGGTACGGTACGACAGCTTGTCGGGGAAGACCCGGTCCAGGTTGATCACCGGGATGCCCGCGTCCGAGGCCTGCCGGGCGATCTGGTTGAGCTGCTGGCCGTCGTTCGGCAGGATCACCAGGGCGGCGACCTTCGCCGCGATCAGCGACTCCACCGCGGAGATCTGCGCGTTGATGTCGTTGGTCGGCTCGACCGGCTTGAACTCGATGTCGGAGTACTGCTTGGCCGTGGCCTCGGCGTTCTTGGCGATCGCGGCGATCCAGCCGTGATCGGCAGCGGGCGCCGAGAAGCCGATGACCACCTTGTCGCCGGGCGCCTCGTTACCGCCGGTCGCGGCCGCCGGCGCCGGCGCCGTGCTTGCCGCGCCGGCCGGTGCGGCCACCTCGTTGCCGGTGCACGCCGTCACCAGCGCACCCGCACCGATGACCGCACCGCCGAGCAGGAAACCCCTGCGAGCGACCTTCTCTGTCATGACCCTGCTCCTTCTTGGGGGGAAACTTGGGGGGAGGCGTGACGCGCCCCGCGGACCCCTGACCGGTCCGCGGGACGCGGGTCCAGGCCCTGTCTGGCGGATCTTGCCGCGGCGAGGACCGGCCGGCCTCTCGCGAGGCGGCGGAGGGAGCCGCGGCGTGCCGCGGTGACCGGCGGCAACGTGGCGAGACGCCGCCTGACCTCGGGGTGCGGAAGATCCACCAGACAGGGCCTAGGTCCGTGAGGTGAGGGCGCGCCGCTGGAGCAGCACGGCCACCACGATGATCAGGCCCTTGGCCACCAGCTGGTCGCTGGTGTTGAGCCCGTTGAGAATGAACAGGTTCGTGATCACAGTGAAGATCAGCAGACCCAGGATCGATCCGATGATCGACCCGCGTCCCCCGGTCAGCAGCGTGCCGCCGATGATGACCGCCGCGATCGCGTCCAGCTCGTACAGGTCTCCGTGCGTGGAGGAACCCGTCGTGGTCCTGGCCATGATCAGAACCGCCGCGATCCCGCAGCACAGCCCCGACAGCGCGTACAGCAACACGGTGTGGCGGCGCACGTCGATGCCCGCCAGCCGGGCCGCCTCGGGGTTGCCGCCCACCGCGTAGGTGCGCCGGCCGAACGTGGTCCGGTTCAGCACCACCCACCCGGCCAGCACCACCAGCGCGAAGATGTAGACCAGCACCGGGATGCCCAGCACCCTGGTCGTCGACAGCTCCACGATCATCTCGTTGCCCTGCTGCACCAACTGGGTGCGCCGGTCGGACATCCGCTGTGCCAGCCCCCTGGCGGCCACCAGCATCGCCAGCGTCGCGATGAACGGCACCATCCGCCCGTAGGAGATCAGCAGCCCGTTGACCAGGCCCGCCCCGGTACCGACCAGCACCGCGCACACGATCATCACGAGCGGGCCGTAGGACTGGGTGGCCAGCGTGGTCGCCCACACCGACGCCAGTGCCATCACCGCGCCCACCGACAGGTCGATGCCCCCACCGATGATCACGAAGGTCATGCCGACCGTGATCACTCCGATGGTCGCGGCCAGCGACAGGATGCTCACCAGGTTGGAGGTGGTCGCGAAGGTGTCGGGCACCGTGACCAGGCCCACCACCGCCAGCAGTACCAGCGCGACCACCAGCCCGAGGTGGCGCGTCTCCCCGAGACGGGCCAGCGGGCTTACCACGACGGGTTTACGGACCGACGCCTCGACGCGCTCGTCCGAGGACGACTTCACCGGAGCCCCGCCAGGGTGTTCTCGAAGCGACGAGAGATGACGTTCATGAGGACCTGTCGGTTCCTTTCACCAGTCCCGGTGCTCCCGGTCGAGAGGGATGTCACAGGGCACTCCCTTCCATGATCATGTCGAGGACGGCGTGCTCGTCCAGCTCACCGGCATCGGCCTCACGGATGACCCTGCCCTCCCGCAGGACCAGCACCCGATCGGCCAGCCCCAGTACCTCGGGCACCTCGCTGGAGACCAGCAACACCCCGATCCCCTCATCGGCCAGCCGCCGCACCAGCGCGTACAGTTCCGCCCGAGCCCCCACGTCCACCCCCCGCGTCGGCTCGTCCAGCAGCAGCAGCTTGCGGTCGTTGAGCAGCCACCGCGCCAGCACCGCCTTCTGCTGGTTGCCGCCGGAAAGCGTCTTGACCGGCCGCTCGGGATCGGCCGGCCGGATGTCCAGGGCCCGCACCATCTCCCGCGCGTCCGCGGCCTCGCGGCGGCGGTCCATCCATCCCAGCCGCGAGTAGCGGCCCAGGCTGGCCAGGCTGATGTTGCGCGACACGCTCTGGTCCAGCAGCAGGGCCTGCGCCTTGCGCTCCTCGGGGGCCAGCCCCATCCCCAGGCGGACCGTGCCCGTCGTCCCGCCCCCGCGTACCGGCCGCCCCTCCAGGAGCACCTGCCCCGAGAACCTCCGCGCCCCGTACACCGCCTCGATGATCTCCGAGCGGCCCGAGCCGACCAGTCCGGCCAGCCCCACGATCTCTCCCGCCCGCACCGAGAACGACACGTCGGTGAAGACGCCGGGCACGGTGAGCTTTTCGACCCGCAGCACCTCGGCCCCCGCGACGCGTTCCGCGCGGCGCGGCGGGAAGACGTACTCGACCTCGCGGCCGGTCATCAACGCCACCACCCGCGAGGTCGGAGTCTGCTTGGCCGGCAGCCCCACCGCGACCGTGCGACCGTCCTTGAGCACCGTCACCCGGTCCCCGATCTCGCGGATCTCCTCCAGCCGGTGCGAGATGTAGACCACCGCGACCCCCTGAGCGGTCAGCTCCCGGATGATCCGGAACAGGTTGCCCACCTCGTCATGGGCCAGCGCCGCCGACGGCTCGTCCATGATGATCAGCCGGGTGTCGTGCGACAGCGCCCGCGCCATGCTCACCACCTGCTTGGCCGCCGGCGACAGCCGTCCCACCTCCGTCGACGGATGGATCTCACCGTGCCCCAGCCGGGCCAGCAGCTCCCGCGTCGCCCGCGCCGCCCTTCCCCGTCCGACGAACCCCAGCCGGGCCGGCTCGTGTCCGAGGAAGACGTTCTCCGCCACACTCAGCCCGTCCACCAGATCGAGCTCCTGGTAGATCGTGGAGATGCCGAGCCTGATCGCGGCGATCGGGCTCGACAGCCGCACGTCCGCACCGTTCAACGTGATCGTGCCCTCATCGGGCTGATGAGCGCCCGCCAGGGTCTTGATCAGGGTGGACTTTCCGGCACCGTTCTGGCCGAGCAGGCAGTGCACCTCACCGGGCAGCACCTCCAGGTCGACACCGTCCAGGGCACGCACGCCGGGGAACTGCTTGACGATCCCCCGCATGCGCAGCAGGGGGGTGGCTTCGGACATGGGGCCTCACTGGTTCGTCGTCGGGCCGAGAGGACGTGGTCGCCGCAGGCCCCACCCGCTCCGCCAGGTGCGGCTCGATGAGCCGGTCGGGCTCGGCGCGCGAGCGCGCCCCGCACGCGGCGACCGTGGTGGCGCGTGCTCTCCGGCCGAACGGTGACCCGACTCACAGCACCTCCTCGCCCGGAGTGGGATGTGCAGAAGCTAACCCCCTTTGGCTGGGTTTGTGAAGAGCTTTTAACTAACAGTCCGTCGACTTTTGCAGGAATCAGCAAAAGTCCTGGCCCTGCCCCCGGTGCGGACAGCAGAAGGGGCGCCCCCGGCGTGGGAGCGCCCCTTGAGTCTCAGGACCGCCGGAACGCGGCCCGCGGCGTCAGAGCATGGCCTTCATGGAGGCGGTCGCCTGCCGGCCGAGGGTGGTCGGGGTCAGGTACGGCTGCTCGGCGAGGATCGCCTGCCAGTTGTCGCGGATGTCCTCCACCGTGTGGTCGTCCTGCCGCCAGCCGGGCCCCTCGGCCACGAACACCCGGGCGATCCGGCCACCGCCGACGCTGAAGACCTCGCCGCTGGTCTCACAGGCCTCGTGCGCCAGGAAGGTCACCAGGGCGCTGACCCGCTCCGCGGTGAACTTGGCCTCGAACTCGGCGGGGAGGAGTTCCTCGGTCATCCGGGTCCAGGCGATCGGCGCGATCGCGTTGGCCTTGATCCCGGCCCTGGCCCCCTCGATGCCGAGCGTCTTGGTGAGGCCGACCAGGCCCATCTTGGCCGTGGAGTAGTTGGCCTGGCCGAAGTTGCCGAACAGCCCGGCGGGCGAGGAGGTGTTGACGATCCGGCCGTACCCCTGCTCCTTGAGGTACGGGAACGCCTCCCGGCTGACCAGGAACGAGCCGCGGACGTGGACGGCGAGAACCTGGTCGAACTCCTCGACGCTCATCTTGCCGAAGGACTTGTCCCGCAGGATGCCGGCGTTGTTGACGACGATGTCCAGCCGCCCGAAGGCGTCGATCGCGGTCTGGACGATCGCCCTGGCCCCCTCGGGGGTCGCGACGTTGTCGGTGCTGGCGGCCGCCTCACCGCCGTTCTTCCTGATCAGCTCGACCACCTCGGCGGCGGGTCCGGTGGAGGCCCCCGTTCCGTCCAACGCCCCGCCCAGGTCATTGACGACCACCTTGGCACCGCGCTCGGCGAGCGACAGCGCGTGCGAACGGCCGAGACCGTGTCCGGCACCGGTGATGACCGCGACCCTGCCGTCAAACCGCAGCTCTGACATCCGCAACCCTCCTACGAGAACATAATTCTGGTCTCTTGAACAATAGCTTGCTTGGCCCCGGCGGTGCCATCACGGATGCCCCGGCCCCCCGGCGCGACCGGCGGCACTCCCGGAAGTGACCGAACACCTTCCGGATAAAGGCGCCAAAACCCCCCAGAGCGGTAACCAAAAAATAGGAGATCATTGCGCATAGTAAGCGAGCGTGTTAATTTCTGCTAAAGTTTCTGCCCCATACGGGCGAGGGTCAATGATGACACCCCTCATTTTCCCAACAGGGCCCCGCCCAACAATTCGGGCTGGAGGCCCATATGTCCTTATCGCCGCCCCTGCGCGTGGTCCAATGGGCCACCGGCGCAGTCGGCAGATACTCCCTGCGCAGCGTCATCACCCGGCCAGAGTTCGAACTGGTCGGGGTGCTGGTCTACGACCCGGACAAGGTGGGACGGGACGCGGGGCTCCTCGTGGGACTCCCCGAGGCCGGCGTCCTCTGCACCGACGACGTCGAGGAGATTCTCGCCCTGGAGGCCGACTGCGTGCTGCACATGCCGCTGCCGACCTTCTACTTCGGCGGGGGTCATCCGAACGACGTGGAGACCATCTGCGCGCTGCTCGCCAGCGGCAAGAACGTCATCACCACCACCGGGTTCGTCTACCCCAAGTGCTACGGCCCGGCGGTGGTGGACCGCCTGGAGGCCGCCTGCCGGGCGGGAGGGACGTCCCTGCACGGCACCGGCGTCAACCCCGGTTTCATGAGCGACATGCTGCCGCTCACGCTGACCGGCCTGTCCAGCAGGGTCGACCACATCTACGTCCGGGAGTCGTCCGACTTCCGGGGGCACCCCTCCCGGCAGATCGTGGTGGATCTGTTCGGCTTCACCCGCTCGGCCAAGGACTACACCGCCGGGGTGCGTCCCTTCCGCGCCTTCCAGCGCTCGCTGTTCGCCGAGAGCGTCCAGTTCGTCGCCGACAACCTCGGCGTGACCCTCGACGAGGTCGAGGAGAGCGACGAGTTCGAGCTCGCCTCAGAGGAGTTCGAGATCGCCGCGGGACTGGTCAGGGCGGGCACCGTGTGCGCCTCCCGCTGGATGTTCAGCGGGCTTGTCCGCGGCCGCCCCCTGATGACCGTGGAATGCGTCTACAAGGCCGACGCCACCCGGGTGGCACGCTGGGCCGACCCCGGCTTCAGCGTCCACATCGAGGGCATGCCCCAGCTGATGCTCACCGTCAGCGAGATCTCCCACGGGCTGGCCGGCGCCGCCGCCCATGCCGTGAACTCCGTGGCCGCCCTCTGCGCCGCCCCACCGGGCATCCGTACCGCCCTGGATCTCCCCCTGACCACCGGCCGGGGCACCGTCCGCCTCGCCTGAGAAAGCCCCGAGGAAGCCCCGAGGAAGCACTGCCAGGCATCACGCGGGCGAGCCCCGTGGCAGGCCGGCCGTACGGCGACCGGGGCACGCGAAGCCGCCGATTAGAGATATCCGGTATTTAACACTTTTGCCGAAATAAGGAGACTCTCCGCTCGGGCCCGCGCACCGATCACCCGCCGTACACCCACGCCTCCGCGTCGCGTTCACCCGTCCGGAAATCGGCCATGGAATTCATCGGGGCACCGAAGGTCGGAGCCCACGGAAGGGAACGCTCCATCACGGGACATCCCCTTGCCCGACCAAACGGAAATTCCCCTCAACAATCAGGAGTGAGGGGTGAAACGCCCAAAACGGCCCTGGTGGTACAGGAGCGGGCGACCGCCGGGTTCGAGGCTCGTCTCGGTGACGAGTCCGACGACCAGGATGTGATCACCGATGTCGACGGTGGAGTGGGGGGCACAGACCAAGTGAGCCGAGACACCGTCCAGCAGCGGGGCACCCAGGTGCCCCGGGGCCCAGGAGGTGGGTGCGGCGAAGCGGTCGACGCCCTTCCTCGCGAAGCGCGCGGCCAGCTCGGCCTGATCGCTGGCCAGGACGTTCACCGCGAAGTGATCGGCCTGCCGGAGCCAGGGCCAGGTGCTCGACGACTGGTCCACGTAGAAGGAGACCAGCGGGGGCGCAAGGCTGACGGATGCGAATGAGGTGGCCGTGAGACCGACCGGTACGCCCTCGAACTGCGCCGTGACGACGACGACCCCGGCCGCGTGAACGGCCAGCGCCTGCCGGAACCGCTCCGCGTCGACCGCTCGGCCGGACAGGGTCTCGGTCATGACACCTCTCCCAGGGACGGGTGGGGTACCGCCAAGATGCTCCACTTGGTCACTTTTCCCCCTTCGAGGAACAAAAGACACTTCTCAGAACCCATTAATGTCGCCATCTCTTCCCGGCGTCACGCGGGAGTCCGCTGCCCGAGCGCCGCCGCCACCTGCGGGCCGACCCGGTCGGCCCAGGGGCCGAGGACCGCGTCGAGGTCGGCGAGCTGCGACTCCAACAGCGCGAGGCCCGGCGTGGGAACGACGGCGCCCAGCTCCACCAGCAGCGGCCGGAAGTGGACCTCCACCGCCAGGGAGTGCCTGGCGTCCCCCATCACCAGCAGCGGGAGCGCGACGGCCGAGGCGAGGGCGCCACCCGGCAGCCGGTCGAGGAACGCCTTGAGCAGGCCGGTGTAGGTGGCCTTGTAGGTCGGGCTCGCCACCACCAGCACATCGGCACTCGTGAGGAGCTCCAGCGCGGCCTTCAACTCCGGCGCCGTCTCCGGGGCGAACAGCAGCGGAGCCAGGACCGCCAGATCGACGACCTCGGGAGCCTCCTGATCCCCGATCCGCCGGGCCACCGCCTCCGCCGCCGAGATGGCCACTCCGTGAGTGCGCGACCCGGGTCGCGGGTTTCCCACCACGGTCACGATGCTCATGAGGCCACCGGTGCTTTCTGGTCGAAACGGGTCAGATAGCAGCTCATACCGGACAAGCTACGCACCACTCCGGACTAAGTCAATATTTCCTACTGGTTTTGCATGAAACTCTCCAGGAGGTCCGGCACCGCCGACCTCCTCAACCGAACCATGTTCTGTTCGGGATCCCGTACCGTCATACCATGAAGCTGGAAAAGGAGATCTCCGGCGACGGCCGCTTCGTCAGGCAGCAGAACCGGTTCACGACACGGATCGAGGCGGGCGGCGAGCATCCGCCGGAGCCCGGCCGCTACCAGATCTACGCCTCCTACGCCTGCCCGTGGGCGCACCGCTCGCTCATCGTCCGCGAGTTGCTGGGCCTGCGGGAGGTGGTCGGGGTGACGATCGTCGATCCGATCAGGGACGAGAAGGGCTGGCGGATACCCGGAGGTGATCCGGTGACGGGAGTGGAGTACCTCTCCGAGCTCTACCTGGCGACCGATCCCGGCTACCAGGGCCGCTACACGGTGCCCTGCGTCTGGGACATCGCCGCCGAGCGCCTGGTCACCAACGACTACCCGCAGATCACCCTCACCCTGGAGACGGCCTTCGCGCCGTGGCACGCCGAGGGCGCACCCGACCTCTACCCCGAGGAACTGCGCGAGGAGATCGACGCGCTGAACGAAGTGATCTTCCACGGCCTCAACAACGGCGTCTACCGGGCCGGGTTCGCCCGCTCCCAGGAGGCGTACGACGAGGCGGTCACCGGCGTGTTCGCCACGCTCGACCTGCTGGAGGAGCGCCTGACCGGCCGGCGCCGCCTGCACGGCGACGCGCTCACCGAGAGCGACGTGCGGCTCTACCCCACGCTCGCCAGGTTCGACGCGGTCTACAACTCGCACTTCAAATGCTCGGTGCGACGGCTCGTCGACTACCCGGCCCTGTGGGCCTACGCCCGCGAGCTGTACGCCATTCCCGCGTTCCGCGACACGACCGACTTCGACCAGATCAAACGGCACTACTTCGTGACGCAGACGAACGTCAACCCGAGCGGGATCGTGCCCCGGGGGCCGGAGATCGACTGGACCGCTCCCTGACACGGCCCCCGGAGGCTCTGAAAGTTTCATCGGGCAAATCGGTCATTCACCCGGTCAGCGGGCGGCCCCGGAGGGGGGTCGATTGACTGTGGGCGAAACGCGCTGGAAACATCGGCACATCCTCATGGTGGGAGCGCTCCCATAAAGACGCTCCCGCCCAACGCTCCCACCGCGAGGCGCATCCCCCGCGTAAAGGACCCCCCGTGATCAGACCACCTGCCTGGCTCGCTCTCGCCACGGCCGCCGCCTTGGTGACCCTGACCCCACTGCCCGCCGCCGCGGACGGCCCCGAACAGATCGTCAACGGCACCTTCGACACCGGCACCGCCCCCTGGTGGAGTACCGGCAACACCGCGCTGGAGATCGAGGACGGACGGCTCTGCGCAGACATCCCCGGTGGCACCGCCAACCCGTGGGACGTCATCGTCGGCCAGAACGACATCCCCCTGGTCAAGGACGAGACGTACGAGTTCTCCTTCTTCGGCGTCGCGACGCCCGGCCGCGTCGCCAGGGCCCTCGTCCAGCTCCCGGTCGACCCCTACACCCAGTACCTGTCGGCCAACCCCGAGCTGAGCGTGTCGGGCAACGACTACCGCTACACCTTCACCTCACCGGTGGACCTGCCAGGCGCGCAGGTGGCGTTCCAGCTCGGGGGCAGCGCCACCCCGTGGAGGTTCTGCGTGGACAACGTCTCCCTGAAAGGCGGAGCCGAACCCGACGTCTACCGGCCGGACACCGGACCCCGCGTCCGGGTGAACATGGTCGGCTACCTGCCCGCCGGGCCGAAGAGGGCCACGCTCGTCACCGAGGAGACGGAGCCGGTGGGCTGGAAGCTCCGGCGCGGCGGGCAGGTCGTCGCCCAGGGCGACACCGTCCCGCGCGGCGTCGACGGAAGCTCCGGCCAGAACACGCACTCGATCGACTTCGGCTCGACCACCACCCCCGGCACCGGCTACACGCTGGAGGCCGACGGCGAGACCAGCCGCCCGTTCGACATCGGCGCCGACGTCTACGACGAGCTCAGGGGTGACGCGCTGAAGTTCTACTACACCCAGCGCAGCGGCATCCCGATCCTCGACACCCTCCGCCCCGGCTACGGCAGGCCCGCCGGGCACGCGGGCGTGGCCCCCAACCAGGGGGACGTCGAGGTGCCCTGCCAGCCGGGCGTCTGCGACTACACGCTGAACGTCAAGGGGGGCTGGTACGACGCGGGCGACCACGGCAAGTACGTCGTCAACGGCGGTATCTCCGTCCACCAGCTGATGTCCGCCTTCGAGCGCGCCAAGGCCGACGGCATCCACTCCGACGGTGATCTCAACATCCCCGAGAGCGGCAACGGGGTCCCCGACATCCTCGACGAGGCCCGCTGGGAGCAGGAGTTCCTGCTCAGCATGCAGGTCCCGGACGGCAGGCCACATGCGGGGATGGTCCACCACAAGATCCACGACGCCGCGTGGACGGGCCTGCCGCTCCTGCCCCACCTCGACGCGCAGCGGCGCGAGCTGCACCCGGTCTCCACCGCCGCCACCCTCAACCTGGCCGCCACCGCGGCCCAGGCGGCCCGGCTCTTCGCCCCGTACGACGCCGCGTTCGCCGCGCGCAACCTCGCCGCCGCCAGGAAGGCCTGGGCCGCGGCCAAGGCCGACCCCGCACGGTACGCCGACCCCTCCGACGGGGTGGGCGGCGGCACCTACGACGACAACAACGTGACCGACGAGTTCTACTGGGCCGCCGCCGAGCTCTATCTCACCACCGCCGAGAAGGAGTTCAAGGACTACGTGCTCGCCTCGCCGCACCACACCGGCGACATCTGGCGCGAGCGCGGCTTCGACTGGGGCAACACCGCCCAGCTCGGCCGCCTGCAGCTGGCCGCGGTGCCCAACGCGCTCCCCGACCGGGCACGGGTGCGCCAATCGGTGCTGGAGGGCGCCGACAGGTATCTCGCCGTCCAGAAGGCCCACCCCTACGGAGTCCCGTACAACCCGTCGACCTACGACTGGGGCTCCAACAACCTGGTGCTCAACAACATGGTCGTGATGGCCGTCGCCCATGACCTCAGCGGCGAGGCGAAGTATCGCGACGGGGTACTGGAGGGGCTGGACTACCTCTTCGGGCGCAACGCCCTCAACCAGTCGTACGTGACCGGCTACGGCGAGGTCGCCGCCAAGAACCAGCACAGCCGCTGGTACGCCCACCAGCTCGACCCGTCCCTGCCCAACCCGCCGCGCGGCACCCTGGCGGGCGGCCCGAACTCCAGCATCCAGGACCCGGTGGCCCAGGCCAAGCTCAGGGGTTGCGCGCCCCAGTTCTGCTACATCGACGACATCGAGTCGTGGTCCACCAACGAGCTGACCATCAACTGGAACTCCCCGCTCGCCTGGATCGCCTCCTACCTGGACACCCCCGCCGCCGCCGGGGTGTGCAAGGTGACCTACACCAACCACGGCCAGTGGCCCGAGGGGTTCAACACCCAGGTCACCGTCACCAACACCGGCAAGAAGGCCATCGACGGCTGGACCCTGAAGTGGTCCTTCCTCGGCGGCCAGACCGTCCGGCGGCACTGGAGCGCCGACATCTCCCAGGACGGCGCGACCGTGACCGCCAGGAACCTCAGCTGGAACAAGACCATCCGACCCGGTGACTCGGTCACCTTCGGCTTCATCGGCGCCGACGCCCCGGGCCCCAACCCCAAGCCGGAACGCCTGCTCCTCAACGGCACCCTCTGCGGATGATCGGCGCGGGGTGGCCGTCCAGTGGACGGCCACCCCGTCCTTCCCCGCATCGCCGCGCACGCCACCTAAACTGGGGCCGTGATCGAGGACATCTGGGTGGACCCCGCCGTCAGCGCGCTCAGGCCGGACTTCGCGGTGCTGGTGATAGGGGTGTACGGGCTGCGCAACGGGCCGACGGACGACAGGTCGCGGGCCTGGCTGGCGGAGGCGGCCGAGAAGGCGGTGGCGGTCGACGACGCGAGGGTCGAGGCGTGGCGGGAAACATACCGGGCATTCGGCGCCAAGCCCCAGCGGACCCGGCCCTCGGTGGACGCCCTGGTCAGACGGATGCCGCCGCCGGAGATCAACCGGGTGGTCGACGCCTACAACGCGATCAGCATCAGGCACGGCCTGCCGATCGGCGGAGAGGACCTGACCCGCTACGAGGGGACGGCAAGGCTGGTGCGCGCGGCCGGCGACGAGCCGTTCGAGGTCGTCGAGAGAGGCGAGCCGGCGATCGACCACCCGGAGATCGGCGAGGTCGTCTGGCGTGACGACAGGGGGGTCACCTGCCGCCGGTGGAACTGGCGGCAGTGCGTCCGCACCCGGATCACCGAGGAGACGACGGACGCGCTGTTCCTGCTGGAGCGACTCGCACCCCTGTCCATCGAGGAGTTGCGGGCCGCCGGAGACGAGCTGGCCGGCCTGCTCGAAGATGTTACCCCGGAGATACAGACAGAGTTCCGACTGGTCGGATTGGATTGACGAAGCCCGCCGGATCCGGCTGACCAGGGACTCAGCGGGCGAAACGGCTACCCAGGAGGTGACCGTTTTAAACAGTTCTGAGAGGATCGACAAGGAAGCTGTGGCCAGAGTGGCGCAGGTCCGGGCCGAGGCGAGTAGCCTTGGACAGGTTCTCTATCATCAACGCCGATCTGCGGAAGAGGGCGATTTCCGCCGTGTCGTCTGAGTCGTCGCGGACAAACCCGCTGGCAGCCTTTGGCCAGAACGAGTGGCTGGTCGACGAGCTGTACCAGAAATACCTCCAGGACCCCGAGTCGGTCGACCGGGCCTGGTGGAGCTTCTTTGCCGACTACAGCCCTGATGCAGGGGCCGGCAGAGTCGCTCCCCCGGGTGCGGCGACCGCCGCGTCCACTCCTCCGACACCCACCGCTTCCTCGACCCCGGCTGCCCCAGCCCGGGCCGCCGCGGCTCCGGCCGCCCCGGCCCCCGTGACGACGACCCCAGCGCCGGCGGCGGCCAAGGCCGCCCCGGCGGACCGATCCAAGCAGGAGACGCAGTTGCCCGCCGGTGCCGAGGAAGTTCGACTACGCGGCGCGGCCGCGAGGACTGCCGCCAACATGGAGGCCAGCCTTGTGGTCCCGACGGCGACCAGCGTGCGCGCGGTCCCGGCGAAGCTGCTGATCGACAACCGGATCGTGATCAACAACCACCTGTCGCGCGGTCGCGGCGGCAAGGTGTCGTTCACGCATCTCATCGGCTACGCGGTGATCAAGGCCCTCAAGGTCCTGCCGGAGATGAACCACTCCTACGCCGAGGTCGACGGCAAGCCGGCGCTGGTCAAGCCCGAGCACGTCAACCTGGGTCTGGCCATCGACGTCGCCAAGAGCGACGGCACCCGTCAGCTCCTGGTCCCGTCGATCAAGGCGACCGAGCAGATGGACTTCCGCCAGTTCTGGGTCGCCTACGAGGACGTGGTGCGCAAGGCCAGGGCGGGCAAGCTGGGGGTCGACGACTTCGCCGGCACCACGATCTCGCTGACCAACCCGGGCACCATCGGCACCGTGCACTCGGTGCCGCGCCTGATGCCGGGGCAGGGCACGATCATCGGCGTCGGCGCGATGGAGTACCCCGCGGAGTACCAGGGCGCCTCCCCCGACACGCTCTCCCGCCTCGCGGTGAGCAAGGTCATGACGATCACCAGCACCTACGACCACCGGATCATCCAGGGCGCCCAGTCCGGCGACTTCCTGCGGCAGGTCCACCGGCTGCTGCTGGGCGAGGACGGCTTCTACGACGAGATCTTCGAGGCCCTCCGGATCCCGTACGAGCCGATCCGCTGGGTCCAGGACATCTCCACCACGCACGACGACGACGTGGCGAAGTCCGCGCGTGTCATAGAGCTGATCCACGCCTTCCGGGTCCGCGGCCACCTGATGGCGGACACCGACCCGCTGGAGTACAAGCAGCGCAAGCACCCCGACCTCGACATCAAGTCGCACGGTCTGACCCTCTGGGACCTGGAGCGCGAGTTCGCCACCGGCGGCTTCGGCGGCCGGCCCCTGATGAAGCTGCGCGACATTCTCGGCGTGCTGCGTGACTCCTACTGCCGAACCATCGGCGTGGAGTACATGCACATGCAGAACCCCGAGGAGCGGGCCTGGATCCAGGCGCGCGTCGAGCGGCCGCACGCCAAGCCCGACCGCACCGAGCAGCTGCGTGTCCTGGAGCGGCTGAACACCGCCGAGGCGTTCGAGACGTTCCTGCAGACGAAGTTCGTGGGGCAGAAGCGCTTCTCGCTGGAGGGCGGCGAGTCGCTGATCCCGCTGCTCGACTCGGTGCTGAGCGCCGCGGCCGAGGAGCGGCTCGACGAGGCCGTGGTCGGCATGGCCCACCGCGGTCGCCTCAACGTGCTGGCCAACATCGTCGGCAAGTCGTACGGGCAGATCTTCGGCGAGTTCGAGGGCAACATCGACCCGCGCAGCGCCCACGGCTCCGGTGACGTGAAGTACCACCTGGGTGCCAGCGGCGACTTCGTCTCGCCCGACGGTTCCAAGCTCAGGACCTCGGTCGTGGCCAACCCCTCCCACCTGGAGACGGTCGACCCGGTCCTGGAGGGCGTGGTCCGCGCCAAGCAGGACCTCCTGGAGCGCGGCGAGGAGGGCTTCACCGTCCTGCCCGTGCTCGTCCACGGCGACGCGGCCTTCGCGGGCCAGGGCGTGGTGGCCGAGACCCTCAACCTGTCGCAGCTGCGCGGCTACCGCACCGGCGGCACCGTGCACATCGTGGTCAACAACCAGGTCGGCTTCACCACCAGCCCGGCCAGCTCGCGTTCCAGCGTGTACGCCACCGACGTGGCCCGGATGATCCAGGCCCCGATCTTCCATGTCAACGGCGACGACCCCGAGGCCGTGGTCCGGGTCGGCCGCCTGGCCTTCGAGTACCGCCAGGCGTTCCGCAAGGACGTCGTGATCGACCTGATCTGCTACCGGCGTCGCGGCCACAACGAGATGGACAACCCGGGCTTCACCCAGCCGCTGATGTACGACCTGATCGACGCCAAGCGCTCCACCCGCAAGCTCTACACCGAGGCGCTGATCGGCCGGGGCGACATCACGGTCGAGGAGGCCGAGGGCGCGCTCCGCGACTACCAGGCCAAGCTGGAGAACGCCTTCACCGAGACCCGCGCGGCGGCCAACGCGTCGACGGACGAGTTCTCCCGCCCGATCGACATGGAGACCATCCCCTGGTCCCACGAGGACGTCAAGACGGCCATCTCCGAGGAGACCGTCAAGCGGATCGTGGAGACCCAGCTCAACATGCCCGAGGGCTTCACCGTCCACCCGCGCCTGCTGCCGGTGCTGCAGCGTCGCGGGCAGATGGTCACCGAGGAGCGCATCGACTGGGGCATGGGCGAGACCCTGGCGTTCGGATCGCTGCTGATCGACGGTCACCCGGTCCGCCTCGTCGGCCAGGACTCCCGGCGCGGCACGTTCACCCAGCGGCACGCCGTGCTGGTCGACCGGGTCACGGGCGAGGAGCACACCCCGCTCAAGGCGTTCAACCAGGGCACCACGAAGTTCTACGTCTACGACTCCCTGCTGAGCGAGTACGCCGCGCTCGGCTTCGAGTACGGCTACAGCGTGGAGCGGCCCGAGGCCCTGGTCGCCTGGGAGGCGCAGTTCGGCGACTTCGTCAACGGCGCTCAGTCGATCATCGACGAGTACCTCACCTCGGGCGAGCAGAAGTGGGGCCAGCGCTCCGGCGTCACCCTGCTGCTGCCGCACGGCTACGAGGGACAGGGCCCCGACCACTCCTCGGCTCGCATCGAGCGCTTCCTGCAGATGTGCGCCCAGGACAACATGACCGTCGCGCAGCCCACGGTGCCGGCCAACTACTTCCACCTGTTGCGCTGGCAGACGCTGTCGAACCGGCACCGCCCGCTGGTGGTGTTCACGCCCAAGTCGCTGCTGCGGCACAAGGCGGCGATCTCGTCGGTCAGCGAGTTCACCTCGGGGTCGTTCCAGCCGGTGCTCGGCGACACCACCGTCGCCCCGGCCGGCGTCCGCAAGGTCGTGCTGGTCTCCGGCAAGCTCTACTACGACCTGGCGGCGGCCCGCGACAAGCAGGGCCGCAACGACGTGGCGATCGTCCGTCTTGAGCGGCTCTACCCGTTCCCCGGCAACCCGCTGGAGGTCGAGCTGAGCCGTTACTCCGCCGACGTCGAGCTGGTGTGGGCGCAGGACGAGCCGCTCAACATGGGTCCGTGGCCGTTCCTGGCGCTCAAGATGGCCGAGAACCCGGGCGCCTTCGGCGGCCGTGCGATCAAGCGGGTCTCCCGCAAGGCCAACTCCTCCCCGGCGACCGGCTCGCACTCGGCCCACGAGGCCGAGCTGCAGCAGATGCTGGGCGAGGTCTTCGTCTAGAAGAAGGGACCGCCGACCGGCGGTCCGCAGTGCAGGCGTCGCCACGGAAGTCCCCCGCAGGAACCTCTGCGGGGGACTTCCCCGTTATGGCAAGTGTCACCACGAGGAGAACGATGTACTTCACCGATCGGGGCATTGAGGAGCTCGTCGAGCGTCGTGGCCAGGAGGAGGTCACCATCGGGTGGCTGGCCGAGCGGCTGCGCGAGTTCGTCGACCTGAACCCGGACTTCGAGACTCCGGTGGAACGGCTGGCCACCTGGCTGGCCCGGCTGGACGACGAGGACGATTGAAATAACGCGATATATCTTGACCTCTCGGCCGACGCGACATATCGTGTCATGCACAAGGAGGTCACGAACATGCGGCAGTGGACGATCGAGAAACCAGAGCAGCTCACCTTCGACTCCGTGAGAAAGCTGAACGTGCGCATCGTGGCGGGCAGGCTGGCGGTGCTGGCCGGCGACGGCCCCGCCACGCTTGAGGTCACCGAGGTGGACACCACACCGCTGCTCGTCACCCACGACGACGACGGCACGCTCACCGTCACCTACAAGGACCTGACCTGGGACGGCCTGCTGGGCTGGCTGCGCCCGGGGCGACGCCGGGCGACGCTGACGCTGACCGCGCCCAAGGGCTGCCCGATCAACGTGGGGGTGGTCTCCGCCTCCGCGGTCGTCTCCGGGTTCGAGGACCGCACCTCGGTCAGGGGCGTCTCGGGTGACATCGTGCTCGACGGGGTGAGCGGGGAGATCAACGCCGACACCGTCTCCGGCGACGTGGAGAGTCGCGACCTGGTCGGCGACCTGTCGTTCAAGAGCGTCTCCGGCGAGCTGACCGTGGCACAGGGCACCCCCCGGCGTCTCAGCGTCACCACCGTCTCCGGCCGGATCACCGCCGATCTGGAGCTCCCGCCGACCGGTCATGTGACGCTGAACAGCGTCACCGGCGACATCGTGCTCAGGCTCCCGCACGCCGTGGACGCCGATGTCAAGATCCGCTCCACCTCGGGCAGGCTCGACACCGCCTTCTCCGAACTCCACCACTCCACCCAGACCGGCGCGAGGTCGCTGACCGGCCGGATCGGCGGCGGCATGGCCTCCCTGACGGCGCACACCGTCTCCGCCGATGTCACCCTGCTGAAGGGAGCCCAAGCATGAGCCCGGTTTTCGGTCATGGAAGGCTCCGGCTCTATCTCCTGAAGCTGCTGGAGGAGAGCCCCCGCCACGGTTACGAGGTGATCCGGCTGCTCCAGGATCGCTTCCTCGGTGTCTACTCCCCCTCGCCCGGCACGATCTACCCGCGCCTGGCCCGTCTGGAGGAGGAGGGGCTGGTCACCCACGAGGTCGTGAACGGCAAGAAGGTCTTCACGATCAGCGACCGGGGCCGCGCCGAGCTCAACGACCGCCTCGACGAGCTCGCCGATCTGGAGCAGGAGATCTCCGACTCGGTCCGCGACATCGCCCGCGAGGTCAAGGAGGACGTGCGCGACACCGTGAAGTCGCTGCGCGAGGAGCTCACCCAGATGGCACGTGACGTGCGCCAGGGCTCCAGGTACGAGGAGAAGCAGGCCAAGCACGACCAGCGCAGGGCCTGGCGCGAGCAGAAGACGGAATGGCAGCGCCAGAAGCACGAGTGGAAGGACGACTGGAAGCGGATCTGGGCCGCCGGCTTCACCGGCGAGGGGTCACACGCCGGCGACGCCCGGCTCGGGCAGATGCTGGCCGAGTTCGCCGAGGAGGTCCACAGGGACGCGTCGAACGCGCAGGTCACCGAGGAGACCCTGGCCACCGCGCAGGACGCCCTGTACGACGCGGCCCGCCGCATCCGCGAAGCGCTCCGGTAACCACCCGTCCTCCCCCGCCGACGCGCGCCGGTCCGCGCCCCCGCCACGCGACGCGCGCGGATCGGCGGCACCCGGAGCGGCGACCTTTCCTCAGGCGACGCGCATGGCGTGGGTGAGCCGCTCCTGTGCGCGTGCCGTCCGCCTGGCGTGATAGGCGATCGGCAGATATCTGGCCCGCTCGGGCAGGCGTGGCATCGTCACGGCGACCGCCCTGCCGAGACGGCGCAGCCGCGCCTCGTCCCTGGCGGTCCACGGCAGTTCCAGCTTCCGGCGGACGGCGTCCGGCAGCGTGCCGACCGTGACGAAGTGGTTGAGCCGGCCCGAGGTCAGACCGAGCGGGCGCCACAGTGCCCGCAACGGCCCGCGGAGCAGCGGCGGTGCCCCCACGGTGAGCGTGGTCTCCAGCACGTCGTGCGCCGTCGGATGGTTCTCCAGCGTGTTGTCGACCATGTCGTGGAAGTAGGTCCAGTAGTCGTCGACCGTGGCGGGGAACATCCGCTCGGGGACCCGCAGGATCCGGCCCAGGCGAATGATCTCCTCGTACAGGCGCTGCTCCTCCTGCGGGGTGTACGGCCGCTCGCCGAAGTACCTCGCCATGGTGACGGCGCGCTCGAAGGCGGTCAGGTGCACCCAGGCGTACGGTCCCGCGCTCAGCGCGTGGTAGCTCCTGCCCTGCGCGTCGACACCGCTGATGTCCTTGTGCATCTCACGCAGGCGCTTGCCCTCCTCGATGGCCTGCGGCCCTCCGTACACCCAGGTCTGCAACGAGTTGAGCGAGCGGGTGAGCCGTCCCCACGGGTCGGACCGGTAGACCGACTGCCGGCCGACCGCGGCACCGATCGCCGGGTGCATGACCTGCATGATGAGACCGCCGCCGAGCAGGAACATCAGCCGCTGGTCGCCCATCCCGTCCCAGAGCAGGTCACCGGGGCCGAACGGTTCGGGATCGCGGCGCGCGTGCTCGCCGTCCCCCGCCTCGGGGAGAGCCGGGACGGCGCTGACCACCGGGCCGCCACCCGTGCCGGGACCGCCGTACGCGGAGGAGCCGGCGGGCGCGGAGGAGCCGGCGGGCGAGGCGAGGGGGGCGCGCGCGTCGGGGTCGCGGTGCGCGGTTGAGTCGGTCATTCCGGGCCTCCCGGGCGATACATCGCTCACCCGTGTTCTATCACCCGGGAGGCAGAAAAGTAACCCATTACTTACACAGGGATCGGGAACACATCGGTGCCCGGCCGTGCTCCGCTCCGCCGCGGACCGCGTTCACCCCGGCAGCGTGAAGACGACCTTCCCGAAGAGCTCGCCCTCGTGCATGGCCGCGATGCCCTCGCGGGCCTCGGTCAGCGGGAGGACCCGGTCGATCAGCGGGCGGGTACCCGTCTGCTCCATGAAGCGGGCGAGCCTGCCCAGCTGGTCACGGGTGCCCATGGTGGAGCCGATCACCGAGAGCTGGAGGAAGAAGATGCGGTTCAGCTCGGCCGGCGGGACCACTCCACTGGTCGCGCCTGAGATCACGATCCGTCCACCGGGGCGCAGCGCCTTCAGCGAATGCGCCCAGGTCGCCTGGCCGACGGTCTCCATCACCGCGTCGACCCGCTCGGGCAGCCGGGCACCGTCCTCGAACACCTGGTCGGCGCCCAGCTCCAGGGCCCGCGCCCGCTTCTTCTCCGAGCGGCTGGTCGCCCAGATCCGGTATCCCCCGGCCCGGCCCAGCAGGATCAGCGCGGTGGCCACGCCACCGCCCGCGCCCTGGACCAGCACCGTCGAGCCCGGCTCCAGCCCGGCCTTGTCGAACAGCATGCGGTAGGCGGTCAACCAGGCCGTCGGCAGGCAGGCGGCCTCCTCGAAGCTGAGCGCGGCGGGCTTGGGCACGAGGTTGCGCCTGGGCACGACGACCCGCTCGGCGAAGGTGCCGTCGTACTTCTCCGACAGCAGGGAACGCTTCGGGTCGAGCGTCTCGTCGGCACCGCTACCGATCACCGAGTGCACGATGACCTCGTTACCGTCCTCGTCGTACCCCGCCGCGTCGGTGCCGAGCACCATCGGGAGCTGCTCCGCGCGGATGCCCACGCCTTTCAGGGTGAAAAGGTCGTGGTGGTTGAGCGAGACCGCTCTCACCGTGACGGTGGTCCACCCCTCGGGGACCTGGGGTTCCGGGCGCTCACCGAGGGTGAGACCGGCGAGCGGATTGTCGGGATCGATCTTTGTGGCGGTTACAGCGAACATGGCCGCACCTTACGCTGTCCGCCTGATCACTATTTCAGCGACCGTCCTTTCCACCTGCCGCCGCTCCCCCGAGGCCGCCACGTACACGTCGTCCTGGCAGGTCTCGGCGGAGAAGCGGCGCCGCTGCTCGATCACGGAGAGCTCGATCGCCGCGACGTCGCAGCCGGGCACCGGCGCCAGCACGAGCAGTGTCTCCCTGGCTCCGCCGAACCACAGCTGCGGCCCCACCTGCTCGCCGCGGAAGGTCTCCCCCGCCCCGGCCAGCCGCACCGGAGCCCGGGCGTCGAGCACGAGGTAGCCGCCCCTGGTCACCCTGCCGCGCAGGTTGCGCGCCCAGAGCATGCGCTGCTCGAAGGGCATGCCGTCCTTGAGGTCGCGCAGCGCCACGAACCAGGGGTCGAACGCGAACAGCAGCACCTCCCCCTCGGCGGGGCTCATCGGATGCCAGAGCGTGACCTGCCCGGCCAGCTTCCGGATCATCGGCCTGCCCATCGCCACCCCGGCCGGCCCTCCCGGCGGCACGGTCAGCTGCCGGTACGTGCCGGCCTCCCCGTCGAGCCTGCCCGTCATCGCGGGCCGGACCCCCAGCCTGGCCAGGCCCAGGTCCGCCGGGTAGTCGACCTCCGCCGCCGAGCCGTCGGGGAAGACCACGTTGAGGATCTCCCTGCCGCCCCTGCGACGGGGCCGGGGGTAGAGCACGTTGGAGACCTCCTTGGCGCCGGCCACCGACCGGGTGGGCACCGGCGGCGGGAGCGGCGGGACCGCGCCGGGCTCCCTGCGGGCCAGCAGGACCAGCACCGGCACCACCAGGAGCGCCGCCAGCACCGCGGCACCGATCCAGCGCCGAGGTCCCCGCGTGGGCCTCGCCTCGATGATGTCGTATCGGCCACCGGCCACGTCCTGGGCCGCCTCCCGCGAGAAGGTACGGTGCGACTCCATCTTCGGATCCGGGCGATCTCGATACCAGCACGGATCAGAGTCGATACCCGCCGGGGAGGCCGTCACCAGGTCGCGACGTTCACCGGCCCCTCGGGGGCCAGGCGCACCTCGGCGCCGACCAGTTCCCGCGACTCGGCCTCGACTATCAGGTCGGGCCGGCGGACGTGGGCGTGTGCCCGGCCGCCACCGGGAAGGTCGGCGATCAGGATGCCTCGTTCGGCCGCTCCGTCCCTGCCGTGCGCGACCGTGTATCCGGCGACGGTCGCGGGTCCCTCGTAGGAGTCCGCGATCGGCACCGGTTCCGCGACGTACACCGGCGCGGCGTCGCCCAGGGCGCCGCCGGGCTCGGTGGACCAGACCGCATAGGTGTGCTTGGTCAGGTGCATGCCGACCCCGGTGACCAGCCCGTGGCCCGGCGCGGCCCGCAGGCGCTCGGCCATCGCCGCCGTGGAGTGCAGGACGTAGTCACTGGCCGGACCCCCCGCGTACGGCAGGCCACCCGTGACGGTCAGCCCTCGCGGGTCGAGCGGGTCGAGCCCTCCTGCCGCGCAGGCGGCGCGGAGCGCGATCGCGAAACAGCTGTAGAGGTCCAGCGCGGACATCTCGTCGAGACCGGTCCCCGCCCGCGCGAAGGCCGCCCGCGCCGCGGCCGCCATGGCCGGCGAGGAGCCGAGCACGGGACGGGCCGCCACCTCCCAGGTGTCCTCGGCGTAGGACCATCCTCGCAGGTAGACGCGCCTGTCTCGGGGGATGCCGAGCCGGTCGGCGAGCCCGTCACTGACCAGGATCGCGGCGGCGGCCTGGTCCACCTCCATGACCGCGACGGTGCGCCTGGTGTAGGGCCAGCCGACGATGCGGTTATCCGCGGCCGGGGTGACCAGTTCCGAGGGCTTTCCGACCTCCCGGTACCAGGCGTGCGGATTGGCCGCGGCGATCTCGGTCATCGGGGCCATCATCAGCCCTCGTGCCGCCCGCTCCTCCTCGATGGACTCGCCCGCCGCCGCCCGCCGAGCCGTTTCCATGATCGCGTAGGTGTGGACGGGCAGGAACAGCTCGTGGGCCAGCTCGGCCGGGTGCGGGGGCCGCTCCCAGCCGTAGGGCGGCTTGGGATTCGCCGGATGGCTCCACGCCACGCGCTCCCCCGCCCTGCGCAGGGCCCTGCGTGTGGCCAGCGCCTCGGCTCCGGCGACCAGGGCGGCGTCCAGCTCACCCCTGGCGATCATCGAGGCCGCCTCTCCGAGGAGCAGTTGCGGTGCCGTACCGCTCACCTTGGAGTAGGCCCGGTGGCGGGGAGCGGCGCCGAGCCGCTCGGCGAGCCTGGCCGTCGGGTCGTCGTACTGCCAGGACTCGGTGTAGACGACCTGGATCGAGTCGAGGGCGTTCAGCAGATCTGGGGCCCCGGCGTCGGCGGCGGCCTCACGGGCGACGAGTTCCCACAGATCCAACGGCTCAGGCCCCGGCTGGACGCGGACCGTGTGCTGGGCGACGCCGACAAGGCATGGGGTACGGGGATCTCCACTCATGCCGACATCCAACCAGAACATAATTCGGTTTAATAGGCCGGGGGTGCCGGAGTTACCCGAGAAACCTTCGGTAATCGCTGTTACCAATGGTGCCACAGATGCCCACAGAGGCCCCCAATACCCGCAATGACCTGCGAAAATGCCTATTTGTTAAACCATAACAAATCGCTATTTAAATAACGAGATCGCATCGCCTGGAACCATTCAATGCTTTTTCCCGTCAATTCCTCGCCGAGCGCTCGATTCAGTCAGTAACGTTCCGATCGTTTTCCCGGCGAGGAGAGGTCCCGTCTCCACGCCGAGCACGAAAGGAGCTTCATGAATTCCCGAGCACGGCGCCTCACGATCCCCCTCACCGGCGTTCTCATGATCGCCGGAGTGATCGGCGCCACCACAGGCGCCAACGCCGCTCAAGCCCCCAACGATGTGGTCAGTTCCCCGGCCTCTGAGACGGCCACGGAGGCCACCTCCTTCTGGTCGCCCGAGCGCATGCGCAAGGCCACGGACGCCACCGGCGACCTCGACCTGAGCATCAAGGGCGGCAAGGCCTCCGGTGCCGCGGGCCCCGACGGCCCCGGTGGAGCGGTCCCGCCGATCGGCGAGGAGGGCGCCAAGTCCTCCAAGAGCAGGCACGTCAACCTGCCCAACACCGTCGGCCGCGTCTTCTTCACTCTGCCCGGCGCCAACCCGGCGGACCCGAAGAGCTGGAAGTACTGCTCCGGCAGTTCCGTCCAGGGCAAGTACCGCAACGTGGTCGCCACCTCCGCGCACTGCGTCTACGACGTGAAGACCAACCAGTTCTACGACAACTGGATCTTCATCCCGTCCTACTGGGACGGCGACCAGGCGTGGGACGGCAAGAACCCCTACGGCATCTACGCGGCCAAGTGGTTCAACGCGCACGACGACTTCGTGGTGAAGGAGGACTACGACTACGACTACGCCTTCGTCAACGTCCACTCCGGGTTCAAGGTGAACTGGGAGAAGGACAAGGACGGCAAGTGGCACCCGATCATCAAGAAGGTCGGGCGGCTCGGCGACAACGTCGGCGGTCAGGGCTTCGCCTGGAACCAGAAGATCAAGAACACGGTCTTCGCCTTCGGCTACCCGGCCGGACTGCACCCCGACGGCGACAAGCCCTTCTCCGGCCGCACGATGAAGTGGTGCTACGGCAAGACCGGCGCCATGCCGGCCGCGCCGAAGTACAACGTCCAGGAGCACATCGGCTTCAAGTGCGCCTTCACCGCGGGCGCGAGCGGCGGCCCGTGGCTCTACAAGTACAAGAGCTCCAGCCGGACCGGCTACCTGGTCGGCGTCAACAGCATCGCCTGGGACACCGACAAGAACGACCGGTACGACAAGATCTCCTCGCCGTACTTCAACAGCGACACCTACAAGGTCTACAAGGCCGCGGCCAACCGCTGGACCGACTGACCCGCGCGACGCGCAGCGTCACCAGCAGTTCGTGAGGCCGCGCCGGCGACTGGACTGAGGAGAGCGGGGTCGTGAGGCCGCGCCGGGGACTGGACCGAGGAGAGCGGGGTCGTGAGGAACGAACGGCCCCGCTCGACGAGGGAAGGAGCCGGACAAGAGCGGCCTCACCGCGACGCGTTAGCGTCGCCGGCAACTCGCGAGGAACGAGCGACCTCCCTCGACGAGGGAAGGAGCCGGATCCCAGCGGCCTCACCGCGACGCGCAGCGTCGCCGTATACCTGCGGCCGGCCGGAGGAATGACGAGGGGCCCGGTCTCAGGATCGGGCCCCTCGTCGCGTCGGCGGCCACAGTCCCTCCTCTCCGGAACGTTCCGGAGGCGAGGGACACCCAACGGCCAGTCTCGGCGTTTCCGCAGTTCACACGCTCAAATGAGCCGCACGAGATCTCTCGATCAAGCAAGGAAAGATCAGACGGGTGGAACAGATTTCCGGTTCCATGAATTTGGTAACGAAATCATATCGGTCCAGGCTCTTGCCCGTTTTGTAGCCCTTTACCCCATCTTTGCCGAGTACGGTCACCTCTTGTCTCTTTACGCATGCGTGGATCGCGTCCCGAGTGATCCATGACAAAGAAGGAGCTTCATTGAACCCCCGAGCCAAGCGCCTGATCCTTCCCCTCGGCGGTGCCCTCGCGGCAGCCGCGATGATCGGCGCCTCCCTCCCCGCCACCGCCCAGGCGAGCACCGCCGACCCCGACATCAAGTCGGCGGCGCTCACCCCCTCCGGTAACGCGAAGGCCATCGCGGGCTACTGGACCGCCTCGAAGCTGAAGTCGGCGAAGACCTACCTCTCCGACTCCACCGTCTCGGCGAAGCTGAACAAGACCGGCGCCGCCAGGGCGGCCGCCGACGGCAAGCCCGGCGTCGTCGCCCCCACCGGCGAGGGCGGCAAGTCCGCCGGCAAGTCGCGGAACGTGAACCTCCCGATCACCGTCGGCAAGGTCTTCTTCGTCGATGGCAAGGGACAGGAGCGCTGGTGCTCCGGCAGCGCCGTGCAGTCGAAGTACCGCAACCTGGTCGCCACCGCCGGCCACTGCGTCTACGACACCGACACGAACAAGCCGTTCGACAACTTCGTGTTCATCCCCGGCTACTACCAGGGCAAGGCTCCCTGGGGCATCTACGTCGGCGCCAAGGTCAACACCCACGACGACTTCACGGTCTACGAGGACTACGACTACGACTACGCCTTCGTCAACGTCTACAACGGCATCAAGCAGCAGCCGGAGAAGGAGGTCGACTACAAGACCTTCAAGGCGCACGTCGACAAGGGCGGGGTGGGCCGCGAGGCCGCGCAGACGGTCGACCACAAGACCTACGACGAGTGGACCAAGAAAGGCGGCCTCGGCAAGGTAGAGGGCGTCGACAAGGAGGACCAGGTCGGCCCGCAGTACAAGGGCGCCTTCGGAGTCGCGGTGGAGACCAACAAGTCCACCTGGGACAAGGCCTCCGGCAAGGTCTACGGCCTGCACAACGACAAGGTCACCCTCGGCGGCAGGACCCTGGACCAGGCCGACTGGCCCGCGAACGGTTCCAAGCTTGAGCCCCGCGTCGAGCACCTGACCAAGAACGAGTACGAGGCGTACAAGGGCCCCGGCCACAAGCAGATCGACTCGCGGGGCAATTACACGATCACCCGCTACTACCTGGTGAAGTACATCGCGAAGACCTCGTCCGCGAAGTACACCATCTTCCGGCACTACATCACGTTCGTGACCGACGCCGGTCGCCTCGGTGACAACGTCGGCGGCCAGGGCTTCGCCTGGAACCAGAAGCTGGGCAAGAAGGTCTTCACGTTCGGCTACCCGACCTCGGCCCACCTGGACGGCGACAAGCCGTACTCCGGTCACACCCAGAAGTGGTGCTACGGCACGACCGTCGCCGCACCCGTCGTCGCGGCCTACAAGGCCGAGGAGCACCAGGCGATCAAGTGCGCCTTCACTCCCGGCGCCAGTGGCGGCCCCTTCCTGCTGCAGTACAAGAACAGCAAGCGGACCGGCTACCTCAACGGTGTGGTGAGCCTGACCATCGACAGCGACAAGAACAACCGCTACGACCGCGTCACCACCCCGTACTTCAACGGTGAGACGTACGGCATCTACAAGCACGCGGCCAACCTCTGGACCGGGAAGCTCCCGGCCTAGGACGCAGGCTGTGTGAACCAGGAGGGGCCCGGTACGCACCGGGCCCTTTCCGCAGCTTCACGGAGTGCTTATACACCCTCGGGCACACTGACCAGATAACGGAGCATGAGCGGATCGGTCCAGCGAACTGCCCAAAACCAAGTTGATCTGGAAAAATCACCCCTTGCATCCCTGGTAGCCCTCCGAAACTCCGGCCCTCCGAAAGGAATCCCCCTCATGTCCTCCCGCGTACGGCGGCTCACGGCCACACTCGGGGCGCTGATCGCCGCCTGTGTGACCATGACGTCGGCGTTCGCCGGGAGCGCCGCGGCGGGTCCGCTGAACACGGTGCCCAGCGGCATCACCTCGATCCCGCTGACCAAGAGCGTCGCCGACATGCGGCGGATCGCGGAGTACTGGAGCCCGGCCAGGCTCAAGCAGGCCATGGACAACGGGCCCGCGACACCCGGGGTGCCCGCGACACCCGGGGGGAAATCCGGCACCACCACCTCACCGTCCCCCACCGCCGGAAACACCGCCACCGGAAGCGCCACGGCCGGAAGCGCCACGGCCGCCGCCGCCGGGGAGGCGGGCGGCGCGACGGCCATGACCGAGGAGACCACCACCGCGGCCGGTAGCGGGAAGAGCGCCGCCAAGCCCGGAGGGGCCGCGCCGCTGGTCAGGCCCACCCTCCCGAAGAAGCGGGCTCCGGGTTCCGGCGGCTCCCCGCTGACCGTCGGCAAGGTGTTCTTCCGGATCGGCAACAAGGACTACTGGTGTTCCGCCTCCTCGGTGGCGGCGGCCAACCACAACCTGGTCGCGACCGCCGGACACTGCGCCTACGACGCCAAGACGGGCAGTCAGGCCGAGTACTGGATCTTCATCCCCGGCTACGACAAGGGCAACACCCCGTACGGGATCTACGTCGGCCACTCGCTCAACCTGCACGAGGACTTCGTCGGCAGGGGTGACTACGACTACGACTACGCGTTCGTCACCGTGCACGACGGCTTCAGGTGGAAGGCGGGTAAGACCGCCGGCACCTACGAGATGGAGGGTGTCGGAAGCCTGGAGGACAACGTCGGCGGGCAGGGCCTGGCGACCAACCGGGGCACCGGTCTGTTCACCCTCGCCTTCGGCTACCCCGCCGCCCCACACCCCGACGGCAGCAGGCCCTACGACGGCCAGCGGCTCAAGTCGTGCGACGGGCGCACCGAAAAGGTGCAGGCCCCCGCTCGCCTGGTCGAGCATGGTATCGCCCTGACTTGCGGATTCACCAACGGCGCGAGCGGTGGCCCCTGGCTGATCTCCTACGACAACAGGACCGCGCTCGGTTACCTCAACGGCGTCAACAGCTTCGCGTGGGACACCGACACCGACCGCAGGTACGACAGGATCTCCTCCCCGTACTTCATCGCGGCGACCTACGCCGCCTATCACTGGGCGGCCACCCAGCAGGCGCCCCGAACATAAAGCCGCCTTAAGAGAGGCTTAAGAGAGGCTTAGACGACGTTTGACCCAGCGGTCGCTGCATAGGTTCGTAGCTTGTCGTCCCGCAGTTCCCGGATCCCCGGGAACGTTGCAGCGCAAGGAGCTCGTCTTTTGAAGCACTCTCTTCTTCCCCTCGGTGGCGCCGCAGCCGCCACCGCCCTGCTGGCCACCACCCTGGTCGGTCCCCTGGCGGGCACCGCCCAGGCCGCCCCCGACTGGGCGACCGACCCGATGGCCAGGAACAACTCCTCGGCGGTCTCGGTCATCAACTTCTGGGCAGCCTCGAACTTCGCCGCCCTCAAGAGGGCGACCGTCTACAACGCGGACCCCGGTGCCCCGAAGATGAAGGTCGGCGGCGGTTTCTCCCCCGACGGCAGGCCCGGCAGCGTCGGCCCGACCGGCTCCCAGAAGCCCACTCCGTCGCTCGCCAAGAACGTCAACCTGCCCAAGACCATCGGCAAGGTGTTCTTCGTCGTCAACGGGCAGTACCGGTGGTGCTCGGCCACCTCGATCCAGGGCAAGTACCGCAACCTGGTCGCCACCGCCGGCCACTGCGTCTACGACCCCGGCAGCAACAGCGACACCCTCGACAAGTGGGTCTTCGTCCCCGGCTATTACCAGGGCAAGACCCCGTGGGGCATCTACGTCGGCAAGTCGGCGTGGACGCACTACGACTTCGCCAACTACGAGGACTACGACAAGGACTACGCCTTCGTCACCGTCTACAACGGAGTCGCCTTCAACGGCGTCAAGCAGGTCACCAAGGCCGAGTACGCGGGGTTCAGCGGTCCCAAGTGGTCGCGCGGCTCGCGCTACTACATCCTGCTCTCCAAGGATGTCGGCCGCCTGGGTGACAACGTCGGCGGCCAGGGCTTCACCTGGAACCAGAAGACCGGCAAGCCCGTCTATGTCTTCGGCTACCCCGCCGCCCCGCACCCCGACGGCGACAGGCCCTACAGCGGCGTGACCCCCAAGTACCTGTACGGCAAGACGTCGGGCAAGGAGTACGTCTCCGCGGCGGAGAAGGTCGAGGAGCACGTCGGCCTCAAGGGCGCCTTCACCCCCGGCGCCGACGGTGGCCCCTGGCTGACGCAGTACAGCAGCGCCAGGCGGCTCGGCTACCTCAACGGTGTCACCAGCCTCTTCGGCGACCAGGACCAGAACGACCGCTACGACCTGATCACCTCGCCGTACTTCGACGGTGAGACCGCCGAGATCTACCGCAAGGCCGCCAACGTATGGTCCGGCAGGATCGTCGGCCCGAACGGCGAGCTCTACAAGTAGCTCACACACCTTCGAAGTTCCTGAACCACCAGCGGGACCCGGCGCCACGCGCCGGGTCCCGCACCCGTTTCCGGGGCGGGAAGGGCCCGGTTCGGGGAGCCGGAAGCCGGGCCGCGAGGTGGCGCGAAAGCCGGATCGGCCCCTGAGGGGAGCGTTAGACGTGCCCGCGACGGAATCGGTGCCATCAACTTGATGTGATCTGCATCACATAGTGATGATTGCTCACAGTAAGCGGGAACTCACGCCACATCTGCCACTTTCATCCCAACATCATGTCTAGCTGCGCAAACACCTTGAGCAAGTTTTGGTTACAGCGTCGACAACAGAGCCACTTAAACATCACGAAATGGTCTCGGCACTCCAGACCCGCCTCTTCCCTCTCAAAGCGGCTTCCGGTGTTCAAGATCGGCGCTGTATGTTTCTGGCATTCCCTTTACTGACGCATGGGACGCAAGAAGCGTTCCACATCAGACCAAGGAGTTCCCTTGAAGCGCATCCTCCTCCCCGCCGGTGGCGCCGTTCTGGCCACCGGTCTGCTGGCCGCTGGTCTGGCCGGTACCGCCAACGCCGTTCCGGACTGGGCCTCCGACACCATGGCCAAGGACGCTCCGGCCGCGGTCGAGGTCGCCGAGTACTGGACCAAGTTCAACAACCACACCAACAACCTCGCCAAGGCGACTCCCTACACCTGGGAGACCAAGGCCACGGCGAAGCTGAGCGCGAGCGGCGGCTACACCCCCGACGGCAAGCCGGGCATCGTCGCCCCGATCGGCGAAGAGAAGAAGACGGCCGCCAAGGTCAAGAACATCAACCTGCCCAAGACCATCGGCAAGGTGTTCTTCGTTGACGCCAGCGGCGACCTGAAGTGGTGCTCGGCCACCTCGATCCAGGGCAAGTACCGCAACCTGGTCGCGACCGCCGGCCACTGCGTCTACGACGACAGCAAGAACGCCAGCGTCATGGACAAGTGGGTCTTCGTCCCCGGCTACTACCAGGGCAAGACCCCGTACGGCATCTACGTCGGTAAGACCGCCTTCACCCACTACGACTACTCCGTCTACAACGACCGCGACCGCGACTACGCGTTCGTGACCGTGTACAACGGCATCCAGGTGGGTGGCGGCACCGCCAAGCAGGTTTCCAAGGCCGACTACGACAAGTTCGAAGGCGCCAAGGAAGTCCGCCCGACCGAGATCAGCAAGGCCGAGTACGACAAGGAAGTCCTCAACCTGGGCGCTGTCTGGGCCGAGGGCGAGGACAACGCTCCTCAGGTCTCCGGTCCGGACTACCCCGGCGCCGTGCTTGAGCGCGTCGAGGTCACCGAGGGCTTCTACAAGGCCGCCAAGACCGGCCCCGGCAACGGCAACAAGCTGGGCGAGCCCGAGATCGAGCAGCTGACCTACGCTGACGCTCTCAAGTACCTCGAGAACAAGAAGAAGGAGCCGCTGAAGTTCCCCGGCACGGTCAACGCTGACGACAAGACCAACGTCTTCGTCACGCACTACTACGTGCAGAAGTGGACCAAGCCGGGCACTTCCAAGAAGTACTTCAAGGCTAACTTCTTCGTCTTCGAGGGCTACATCAAGGACGTCGGTCGCCTCGGTGACAACGTCGGTGGCCAGGGCTTCACCTGGAACCAGAAGCCGCAGCAGACGGTGTTCGTGTTCGGCTACCCGGCCGACGCGCACCCCGACGGCAACAAGGCCTACACCGGCGTTACGCCGAAGTGGACCTACGGCAAGACCTCCGGCAAGACCTACGTGTCGGCCGCTCACAAGGTCGAGGAGCACATCGGCCTGAAGAGCTCCTTCACCCCCGGCGCCGACGGTGGCCCCTGGCTCGCCAAGTACAGCAACGCCAAGCGTCTCGGCTACGTCAACGGTGTCACCAGCCTCTTCGGTGACCAGGACAACAACGGCCGCTACGACCTGATCACCTCGCCGTACTTCGACGGTGAGACCCAGGTGGTCTACAGCAAGGCCGCCAACGTCTGGTCCGGCTCGATCGTCAAGTAGTAGTAGCTTCCTGACGATCACCCGAGCCTGAGCGTCCAAACCTCCGGCTCACCTGTTCCACCAGCTTCACCCGAAGGGGTCCGGCACCAGCCGGACCCCTTCGGCCATTCCCACCGGATTCTCACCGGTGAGGGCTCCTCGCCCCGTTTTCCCCCGCGAGGTGAAGGCCCCGGCCTCCGCCGCAGGGCCGTGAGAGCGAGTCCTGGCGGCAGCGCCGCTCCCTTTCCAAGGCCGGGCAGGCCGACAGCATGCGTGATCCGCTCGTACCCGCGTACCGGCTCTGTGAGCACAGGTACTTTTCGTAACGCGACGCGCGACGGATACCTGCGTCCCTGGAGACCAGGAACGCCCCCCGCCGGTCGGGCGAGGGGCGTTCGGTCGTGTGCCTGGTGGGCGTGATCGTACTTCGGCCGGATGGCGAGTTCGCCTGCCGTGCCGCCTGGGCTGTCGCGATCTAGAGACGGGCGACCCCGTCGGCACGGGCCTGCTCGGAGACGGCGGCGACGACCGCCGGGGCGACGCGCTCGTCGAACGGGCTGGGGATCACGTAGTCGGCCGACAGATCGTCGTCCCCGACCACCCCGGCCAGCGCCTCGGCGGCGGCGACCTTCATGTTCTCGGTGATCGTGGTGGCGCGGACGTCGAGCGCCCCGCGGAAGACGCCGGGGAAGGCCAGCACGTTGTTGATCTGGTTGGGGAAGTCGGAACGGCCGGTCGCGACCACCTGCGCGTACTTGCGCGCGACCTCCGGCCGCACCTCGGGCGTCGGGTTGGACAGCGCGAAGACGATCGAACCGGAGGCCATCGACGCGATGGCCTCCTCCGAGACCGTCGAGCCGGACAGCCCGATGAACACGTCGGCCCCGGCCAGCGCCTGCTCGGTGGAACCGTGCAGGCCCGCCCTGTTGCTGTCGCGCGCCAGGGCCTCCTTCACCGGGTTGAGCCCGTCGCGGCCCTGGTGGATGACGCCCTTGGAGTCGGCCACCGCGATGTCACCGATGCCCGCGTTGAGCAGGATCCGGCTGACCGCGATCCCGGAGGCACCGGCACCGGCGACCACGGCCCGCAGATCGCCCAGCGAGCGACCGGTCAGCCGCGCCGCGTTCTTCAGCGCGGCCAGCGCGACGATCGCGGTGCCGTGCTGGTCGTCGTGGAAGACGGGGATGTCGAGGATCTCGCGGAGACGCGCCTCGACCTCGAAACAGCGGGGGGCGCTGATGTCCTCAAGGTTGATCCCCCCGAAGGAGGGGGCGAGCCGGACGACCGTCTCGACCAGTTCGTCCACGTCGGTGCAGTCCAGGCAGATGGGCACCGCGTCGACATTCGCGAACTGCTTGAACAGCAGGGCCTTGCCTTCCATGACCGGCATGGCGGCGGCAGGCCCGATGTCTCCGAGACCGAGCACCGCGGTGCCGTCGGAGACGACGGCGACCACGTTGGAGATCCAGGTGTAGTCCTTGGCGAGCTCGGGCTTCTCGGCGATCGCGCTGCAGACTCTGGCCACGCCAGGTGTGTAGGCGAGTGCCAGGTCGTCGGCGTTGCGGACCGGAACCGTGGAGCGGACCTCCAGCTTGCCCCCGCGGTGCAGGGCGAAGGCCGGATCCAGATCCAGGGCTTCGAGAGCTTCGAGAGAGATGGAAGATGGCATGGTGGCCACAGCGACCCCTGTAGTTCAGTCAGGCAGACGGATAGTTCCTTCTGAGACGGCCGCGGGAAGCCTGTCCCCGGCTTCTGTAGCCGCTCGGGGCCTACTTCACTGAGCACGGTCGCCTGGAGGGTTCGGGGGTCACCCGTCGCTCGATTGTGCCACATGTTGAGACTGTCACCACGGGCGGGTACCTCATACTTTCGTCGTCCCGGTGTTAACCTCACCACACCGTGTAATACTCGAAGTCCATGCCACCTCTTACATTGACGGATCCCCAGATGGACCTGACCTCCTACGCGGAGCTGGCCGTACTACTGATCAACAGCCCCGACCGGCTGACCGGTCTCGAAGGGCTGCGCGCGCTCCTGGAAGAGGGCGGTCGCTACCGGCCCGGCTGCCGCATCACCAGAAGCGACCTGGAAGCCCTGCGCGACCTGCGCGAAGAGCTGATGGTCGTGTTCGAGACCGCCGAGGCGGGCGACGAGGAGGCGGTGGTCGACCGGCTCAACTCGCTGCTGATCCACCACCCGGTCCAGCCACAGATCTCCGGGCACGACGGCGAGCGCTGGCATCTGCACCTCACCGAGGGGGGCCGGATGGCCGACCAGTACGCCGTGGGAGCGGTGATGGGGCTCGCCACCATGATCACCGATCTCGGCGTCGATCGGCTCGGCCTCTGCCAGGCGCCGCCCTGCCGCAGGGCCTACCTCGACACCTCCTCCAACCGATCGCGCCGGTACTGCTCGGAGCGGTGCGCCAGCCGTGCCAACGTCGCCGCCTACCGGGCCCGCCAGAAGGTCGGCCAGTAGCGCAGCACCACCCGGCCGACGATCGACGACGGAGGCAGCGCACCGAAGTCCCAGCTGTCGCGCCTGCCGGGGGCGCGCTGGTTGTCGCTCTCCAGCCACCAGCCGCCGTCCGCCTCCCAGACCGCGCGTTTGACGATGAGCACGGCGGGGTCGGAGGGCAGCCGGGCGACGACCAGATCCCCGGGCCTCACCACCGCTCCGCGCCGTACCCAGAGCCAGTCACCGGACCGCAGCGCGGGCAGCATCGAGTCCCCCGCGACACGTACTCTCATCGAGCGTAACCCCCTCCCACACGGGCATTCGGAGACGAGTAAGGTCGTTAACCGGACCATTCTGAACATGGCATCAAGGAAGGATTTCCGATGCTCGCACGACTTCTGCGCCCCAGGCACATCGCGTCGGCGCACTGCGACCTGCCCTGCGGCGTGTACGACCCGGCCCAGGCCCGCATTGAGGCCGAGTCCGTCAAGGCCATCATGGAGAAGTACGCCGGAAACGAGGACCCGGTGTTCCGCTCCCGTGCGCTCTCCATCAAGGAGGAGCGGGCCGAGCTGGTCAAGCACCACCTGTGGGTGCTGTGGACCGACTACTTCAAGCCCCCGCACCTGGAGACCTACCCGCAGCTGCACCAGCTGTTCTGGGAGGCCACCAAGCTCGCGGGCGCGGCTGGCGGCAAGGGCACCGTCGACGTCGCCAAGGCCGACGAGCTGCTGGGCAAGATCGACGAGATCTCCAAGATCTTCTGGGAGACCAAGGCCGCCTAAAATCCTCACGACCAACCCGTGAGGAAGCGCCGACGACTGAACCGAGGAGAACGGGGCCGTGAGGCCGCGCCGGGGACTGGACTGAGGAGAGCGGGGTCGTGAGGAACGATCGGCCCCGCTCGACGAGGGAAGGAGCCGGGTCCCAGCGGCCTCACCGCGACGCGCCGGCATCGCCGGCAACTCGCGAGGAAGCGCCGGCAATCCGGATCAAGGAGTTCCCGGACACCCCTTGATCCGGACCGGAGAGCCCCAGGAACCTCCGCGCAGACGTGCCGTCAACCCGCCCGAGCAGCATCCCTGGGACGTGCCCCATGCCCTCCCCTGAGGGACTACCCGTGAGGCCGCGCCGGGGACTGGACTGAGGAGAGGGAGGTTGTGAGGAACGAGCGACCTTCCTCGACGAGGGAAGGAGCCGGGTAAGAGCGGCCGAACCGCGACGCGCCAGCGTCGCAGTCAGCACAGGGCCGAACCGCGACGCGCCAGCGTCGCAGTCAGCACAGGGCCGAACCGCGACGCGCCAGCGTCGCAGTCAGCACAGGGCCGAACCGCGACGCGCC
>NZ_JBEOZN010000062.1:36639-54395 GCF_040298085.1 Streptosporangium sp. NPDC001681
AGCGTCGCCATCTACACGACACGCGCTAGCTTCGTAATCAATACAGTCAAATCGCCCCGATCGCGAGTCCAAATGGGCCAACCACCGTCTCAGGGCTGTAGGTTGCAGTCAGCGACTCTGCGAGGAGGAACGTGACCGAACACACCGAGGCGCCCGCGGTCGGCATGGGCGGGATCCGTGACGTGGTGAGCGTCCGGCTGCCGGCAACGAGTGCTTATCTGTCCGTGCTGCGTACGGCGACAGCCGCACTTGCCGTACGGCTGGACTTCACGCTGGACGAGATCGAGGATCTACGGATCGCGGTCGATGAGGCGTGTGCGATGCTGCTGACCCAGGCCGTCCCCGGCACCGATCTGACCGCCGAGTTCGAACTCACCGGGCAGTTGATGAAGGTGCGGGTCGAGGTCAGCACGGTGGGAAGCACCCCCCCGAAGCGCGACGATTTCGCGTGGATGGTGCTCACCGCCCTGGCTGATGATGTGGATGCCGTAACCGACTCCCCCGACCGTATGGCGATCGTCCTCCGCAAGCGCCGAGGCGCGGCGAGGCCGGCGTGACGGAAAGGACTCGTGCCATGGCCGCCAGCGACCACGCGGTGCCCGACCGGGTGCGTGCGCGCCTGCTCTTCGCAGAGCTGGTGGAGTTGACCTCCGACGACCCCCGGCGCCAGCGCATCCGTGACGAGCTCGTCGAGCTCCACCTGCCCCTCGTCGAATATCTCGCCCGCCGGTTCCGCAACCGGGGCGAGTGGCTGGACGACCTCACACAGGTCGCGACCATCGGTCTGATCAAGTCGATCGACCGTTTCGATCTCGGCCGCGGCGTGGAGTTCTCCACCTACGCCACCCCGACGATCGTCGGCGAGATCAAACGTCACTTCCGTGACAAGGGCTGGGCGGTCCGTGTGCCGCGCCGGCTGCAGGAGCTGAAGCTCTCGCTCACCAAGGCGATCAGCGAGCTTTCCCAGCGGGAGGGACGCGCGCCGACCGTGGCCGAGCTGGCCACGTTCCTGAAGATGAGCGAGGAGGAGGTGCTCGAAGGGCTGGAGTCGGCCAACGCCTACTCCACGGTCTCCCTCGACGCGCCCGACTCCGGCGACGACGACGCGCCGGCGGTGGCCGACTCCCTCGGCATCGTGGACGACTCCCTGGAGGGCGTCGAGTACCGCGAGTCGCTCAAGCCCCTGCTGGAGCGGCTGCCTCCGCGCGAGAAGCGAATCCTGCTGCTGCGTTTCTTCGGCAACATGACACAGTCCCAGATCGCCACCGAGCTCGGCATCTCGCAGATGCACGTGTCCCGGCTGCTCGCCAGGACACTCGCCCAGCTCCGCGAGGGCCTGACCGTGGACGACTAGGGCCTGCCTGCGAGGATCGGTCAGGTGGTGCCTCGTATAAGGCGGCGGAGGGAACCGCGGTGTGCCGCAGTGACCTGTGACAACGTGGCGAGGCCCCGTCTGACCGGCCCCGGTGGGCACGTGCCTAGTCCTGGTCCCCGTAGAGGGCGTGCGTCGTCGGCGGAGACAGTAGCGTGACCAGTCCGATCACCACCAGGGTGATCAGCGAGATGCCGATCACCAGTTGGTCGGACTGGATCAGCGTGACCGAGATCGGGATGGCGAAGATCTGCGTCAGCACGCCCGGACTCCGGGCCCACCGCTCGGTGAGGATCATGCCCCATCCGACCCAGAGCAGGGCCGCGCCGATGATGATCCCGGACACCGCGACGGCGATCGAGGTCATCAGGTCGGACGGCCGGCCGATCACGGTCTCCACGCCGACGTAGCCGCCGAGGAGCAGAGCGGTGGCACCTTCCACCGCCATGACGGCGGCGGCGACGGTGAGGGTCATCGGACGGTTCGACACGGTGTCAACCCTATCGCCGGGGGGCGCCACACCGTTCTTTGCCGTCTCGGCTCAGGTCTTGACGGAAGATCGGGTTTCGACGGAAGTTCGGGTTCCGGCGGATACGCTGAGATTATGCGCGCGATGCTCCTGGTGAATCCGAAGGCGACGACGACCAACCAGCGGACCAGGGATGTGCTCATCAGGGCGCTGAGCGCGACGATGAACCTGACCGTCGAGGAGACCGGCTACCGGGGACACGCGACACAGCTCTCCCGCAAGGCCCACGCCTCCGGTTACGACGTGCTGGCCGTACTGGGCGGTGACGGCACCATCAACGAGGCAGTGAACGGGTTGCTCGACCCGGTGGACGGAAAGGGCGGCGACGAGGGCAGTTCGGTCGACCGGCCGGCACTGCTGGCCATTCCCGGCGGCAGCGCCAACGTCTTCGTCAGGGCCCTCGGCCTGCCGAACAGCCCGGTCGAGGCGGTGGGGGCGATCCTGGAGGCGATCCGTGACGGCCGGCAGCGGATCGTCGGCCTCGGTCAGGCGATCTGGGATGACCAGACTAGATATTTCACGTTCTGTAGTGGCCTGGGGTACGACGCCGAGGTGGTCAGGGCGGTCGAGGGGATACGAGGCACCGGCCGCAAGGCCACGCCCGCGCGCTATGTGAACACCGCGTTACACCACTACCTGTCGACGGACAAGCGTCACCCCGCGATGACCGTCGAGGGGCCGGAGGTGCCGCCGACCGGCGGCGTCTACATGGCCGTCGTCTCCAACACCTCCCCCTGGACGTACATCGGCCCGCGGCCGGTCTCACCGACCCCGTGGGCGAGCTTCGAGACCGGCCTTGACCTGCTGGGCCTGCAGCGCCTGGGCCTGCCGAGCATGCTCCAGCTGATACCTCAGATCATCGGCGCCCGCGACACTCTGCCCACCGGCCGTCATCTGGTGCAGCTCCACGACGAGCGAGAGTTCACGCTGAGTGCCGGGCGGCCCGTGGCGTTTCAGCTGGACGGGGACTACCTGGGGGAGGTTGAGAGGATAACGTTCCGCTCTATCCCTAACGCGTTACGAGTCTTGGTCTAACCCGTTACATCCCGTCATTGTGTGACGCATCCGACATCCATTTCAGGCAAAACCTTCTTCCAAACCTCTTGCGTGTACTGAGCGTGGCTGACAATCTCGAGATTGACGTCGGAACGTAGGACCTTTGAGCGGCACCCCGCTCCCAGGCCATCGGCGATCAAGCGGACGCGCCCCGAGCCGAACCACGGACCGGGGAGTTGTTCGCGCTGGTTAGTGAAACTCTTCACAAAGTGAGCCGTTGGAGCGCGTAAGGGCTCCTCTTTACTAAGGAGTGGACGCATGGACTGGCGCCACCGAGCTGCCTGCCGTGACGTGGACCCCGAGCTGTTCTTCCCGATCGGCAACACCGGCCCCGCCCTGATGCAGATCGAAGAAGCGAAGCAGGTCTGCCGTACTTGCACCATCAGTGAAGCATGCCTGAAGTGGGCGCTGGAGTCCGGGCAGGACGCCGGTGTCTGGGGCGGCCTGAGCGAGGACGAGCGACGCGCCTTCAAGCGCCGTACGGCCCGAGCCCGCGCCCGCAGTAGCGTTTGATTGCGTTTAACTGCGACGCTAACGCGCCGCGGTTCGGCCGCGTGCCGATGGCGACGCTGGCGCGTCGCGGTTCGGCCACTCAGACCCGGCTTCTTCCCTCGTCGTTCATCCGCTTCGCGCTGTGTCAATGGCGACGCTGGCGCGTCGCGGTTCGGCCGCTCAGACCCGGCTTCTTCCCTCGTCGTTCATCCGCTTCGCTCCTTCACTCCTCAGTCCAGTCCCCGGCGCGGCCTCACAGGCACTCCTCAGTCCAGTCGTCGGCGCGGCCTCACGGGCACTCCTCAGTCCAGTCGCCGGCGCGGCCTCACGGGTAGTCCCTTGGGGTAGGGCATGGGCACGTCCCCAAGGTGGCATCTGACCGGTCACCGGTGTGGCGTTGTGGTGAAGCGCTCTGACCTGGTTTCCTACCTCTTCGTTTGTTCCGTTTCGCGTTGCGTCAACGGCGACGCCACGCGTTGCGGTAAGGATGTTCCGCTCCTTGGTCCGGTCGACGATACGGCCTCGCTGTGAGGTTTCGATCTGACGCGGTTTCCCTGCCCCGCCGCTCAGGCCGCGGGGAGGGGGATGCTCAGGCTCACCTCGGTGCCGCCGCCCTGTCGCGGTTCGATGGCCAGCCGTCCGGACAACTCACCCACCACCAGGGTCCGTACGATCTGCAATCCCAGACTGGTGGTCTGGTCCAGGTCGAAGTCCTCCGGCAGCCCGCTGCCGTTGTCGGACACGATCACGTCCAACCGCTCGGCCCCGCGCGACACGATCACCTGGAGCTTACCCTGACGCTGTGCCAGCCCGTGCTGGACCGCGTTCTGCAGCAACTCCGTGAGGACCATCGCCAGCGGCGTCGCGATCTCCGAGCGCAGCACCCCGAAGCTCCCCACCCGGCGCGGCACGACCTGCGTCTCCGGGGCCGCGACCTCTCCCGTCATCGCGATCACCCTGTCGGCGATGTCGTCGAAGTCCACCTGCTCCTCGGGCGTGTGGGAGAGCGTCTCGTGCACGATCGCGATCGACCCGACCCTGCGTACCGCCTCCTCCAGCGCCTCCCTGCCCTCCGGCAGCCGCAGCCGCCTGGCCTGGAGCCGCAGCAGCGCGGCCACCGTCTGCAGGTTGTTCTTCACCCGGTGGTGGATCTCCCTGATGGTGGCGTCCTTGGTCATCAGCTCTCGCTCGCGGCGGCGCAGCTCGGTCACATCCCTGATGAGCACCAGAGCGCCGATCCTTCCGCCACCGACGATCAGCGGGATCGCCCGCAACTGCACCACGGTGCCCCCCGACTCCACCTCCGTCTCCCTGGGCTCTCGCCCGCTCGCGACGATCATCAGGTTCTCGTTGATGGGCTCATCGGAGTAACAGAGCGTGGCGGTCGTACGGCCCAGCTCCGCACCGACCAGGTCGGCGGTGAGGCCCAGCCGCCGGTAGGCCGACAGCGCGTTCGGCGAGGCGTACGTGACACGGCCCGCCCGGTCGAGCCGGAGCAGCCCGTCGCCCACCCGCGGGGAGCGGACCAGGATCGGCTCCGCACCGGAGAACGGGAAACGGCCCTCGGCCACCATCTGGGCCAGGTCGGAGGCGCTCTGCAGGTACGTCAGCTCCAGCCTGGAGGGGGTCCGCGCGGAGGACAGGTTCGTCGAGCGCTGGATGACGCCCAGGAAGTGGTCGGCCCGCCGCACGGGAATGGTCTCCTCGCGCACCGGCACCCCGCTCGACCAGTCCGGATCGCCCTCGCGGCAGATACGCCGCTCGTTCCAGGCGGTCTCCAGCAGCGGCCGTTCGCCCTTCGCCGCGATCATGCCCACGATGTCGTCGTGATAGACGGTCGGCCCGGTGGTGGGCCGCATCTGCGCGATCGCGACCCAGCCGGAGCCGTCCTTCAGCGGGATCCACAAGATCAGGTCGGCAAAGGACAGGTCCGCGAGGAGCTGCCAGTCGGAGACCAGCGAGTGCATCCACTCAAGGTCCGCATCGTCGAGCGCGGTGTGACGAACCGCCAGGTCGCTTAGAGTCGGCACTCGTGCATCATGCGTTCTTTCCAGGCCCGAACGCGAATCGGGTGAGTCCTGCTGAAAAGATGCCGCTTATGGAGCAGATCCCTGATCCGCTGGCCCGGTTCCGTACGGCGGCGGCCACGAGGGACGCCGCGGGGCTGCGGCGGACCCTGCGCGCCCGCACACCGGACGACGACGGCCTCGTCGATCTGGCCTCCAACGACTACCTCGGCCTGGCCAGGGACGAGCGGCTGGCCGAGGCGGCCGTGGCGGCGACACGCACCTGGGGTACCGGCTCCACGGGTTCCCGCCTGGTCACCGGCTCCACGGCCCTGCACGCGCGCCTGGAGGCACGACTGTGCGCCTTCACCGGCGCGGAGGGCGCCCTGGTGTTCTCCTCCGGCTACCTGGCCAACCTGGCCGCCGTCGCGGCTCTGGGCAGGGGCGCCCTGGTGGTCTCCGAGGCGGGCAACCACGCGTCGATAGTGGACGCCTGCCGGCTGTCGCGCTCGCGGGTCGTGGTCACCCCGCACCGGGACGTCGCCGCTGTGGAGAGGGCACTGGCCTGCCGGGACGAGGAGCACGCGATCGTGGTCACGGACGCGGTCTTCTCCGTGGACGGCGATCTGGCCCCGCTCGCGGAACTGCACGCGGCGACGGTGCGGCAGGGGGCGCTGCTGGTCGTCGACGAGGCCCACGCGATCGGGGTCATCGGGCCGCGCGGACAGGGCGCTGTGCACGCCGCGGGGCTGGCGGCCGAGCCGGGAATTGTGAGAACGATCACACTGTCCAAGTCCCTGGGGGCCCAGGGCGGAGCCGTACTGGGCGCGTCCGAGGTCATCCAAACCCTTGTGGACACGGGCCGGCCGTTCATCTTCGACACCGGGCTGGCACCCGGCAGTGTGGCCGCGGCACTCGCCGCTGTCGATATCCTTCACCATCAGCCCGAACTGCCCGGACGCGTGCGAACCATGGCGAGGAAGCTGGCCGCTATGGCCCGCGATCTCGGCCTGGAGAGCGGCGATCCGGCGGGTGCGGTCGTCCCCGTCGTGCTCGGCCCACCCGAGATCGCACTTCGGGCCGCCCTCATCTGTGCGGAACACGGGGTGCGCGCCGGATGCTTCCGGCCGCCCTCGGTGCCGGTCGGCCGCTCTTGCCTGCGGTTGACGGCACGGGCCAATCTGAGTTCCGACGATCTAGCGGTGATCAGGGGTGCACTCACCGCCGTGGCCGAGATGAAGGTGACCATGTGAGCGACGACTCCCCGAGAATCCCGAAATACTACGACGTCAAGCGCAGCCTGCTCACCCTCACCAAGAGCCTGCCCGCGGGCAGCGCCCTGCCCCCCGAGCGAGCCCTCGCGGTCCGCTTCGAGACGTCGCGCACCACGGTGCGCCAGGCCCTGTCCGAGCTCGTGGTCGAGGGTCGCCTGGTGCGCATCCAGGGCAAGGGGACGTTCGTCGCACAGCCCAAGGTCGCCCAGGTCCTCCAGCTGACCTCCTACACCGGGGATCTGCGGACCGTCGGCCTCGAACCCGACACCAAGATCCTTGACATCAGCTACGTCACCGCCGACGAGCAGCTGGCCCGCCGCCTGGCCATCAACGCCGGCGGCCGCGTGCTGCGCATCCACCGGCTACGCCTGGCCAGCGGCGAGCCGATGTCGATCGACACCACCCACCTGTCGGCCCGGCGTTTCCCCCGCCTGCGACGGGAGCTGGAGATGCACTCCTCGCTGTACGAGACGCTGTACAACGCGTACAACGTGCGACTGACCGACGCCGAGGAGATCATCGAGACCGTGCTGGCCACCCCGTACGACGCGCAGGTGCTCGGCGTCGACGCGGGCCTGCCGCTGCTCCTGCTCACCAGGCACGCCTTCGACGCGGACGGCAACCCGGTCGAGTGGGCCCAGTCCCTGTACCGGGGCGACCGCTACAAGTTCGTCACCCGCCTGCGCCGCCCCTGACCCACCTAAGCTGGGACGGGTGAGCATTCTCGTGGTCACCGGGACCGACACCGGGGTGGGAAAGACCGTCGTCACCGCGGCGGTGGCCTCGCTCGCCAGGGAGCGGGGCTCCTCCGTGGCCGTGGTGAAACCCGCGCAGACCGGGGTGTCGGACACCGAACCCGGCGACGTGGACGACGTCATCCGGCTGTCCGGGGTACGGACGACCTTCGAGTCGGCCAGGTACCCCGCCGCGCTGTCCCCCGCGGCGGCGGCGCGCCTGGCCGGTCTGCCGCCGGTCTCCCTCGCCCGGGTGGCGGACCGGGTCGGCGAGCTGGCCGACTCACACCGACTGGTGATCGTCGAGGGGGCGGGCGGGCTCCTCGTCCGCTTCGACGAGGAGGGCGCGACCCTGGCCGACCTGGCCAGGGCGCTCTCGGCGCCGGTGCTCCTGGTGACCAGGGCCGGGCTGGGCACGCTCAACCACACCGCGCTGACGCTGGAGGCGATGGCCCACCGAGGGCTGGAGCCAGCCGGGGTGGTGATCGGCTCCTGGCCGGTCGCGCCCGGTCTCGCCGAGCGGAGCAACGTCGCGGATCTGGAGATGCTGGCCGCCCGGCCGCTGGCGGGCGCCCTTCCCGAGGGCGCCGGGCTGCTGGAGCGCGACGCCTTCGCCCGCGCCGCCCACTCCGGGCTGGGACCGGCGCTGGGCGGTGGTTTCGACCCCGCCGCCTTCCGTACCACCCTTAGGCTTTCCCCGTAGCCACGACCGCGGATCCGAACCGCTCGACGTCCTCCCCGGTGGAAGCCGGGAATCCCGCCCCTTCCCGGGGCCGCACCCGGGATCTCCACGCTGGAGGTATTTGATGAGCGACATCCTCGAGATCGCCAGGACGCAGGTGCTGGCGGAAGGCCGTGGTCTCGACGCCGCGCAGGCCCTGCGCTGCCTGGAGTTGCCGGACGACCGCCTGGCCGAGCTGCTGGCCCTGGCCCACGAGGTGCGGATGAAGTGGTGTGGTCCCGAGGTGGAGGTCGAGGGGATCGTCTCCCTCAAGACCGGCGGCTGCCCCGAGGACTGCCACTTCTGCTCGCAGTCGGGGCAGTTCTCCTCCCCGGTCCGCTCCCTCTGGCTGGACATCCCCTCTCTGGTCGAGGCCGCCAGGGAGACCGCCGCGACCGGGGCGACCGAGTTCTGCATCGTGGCCGCCGTACGGGGGCCCGACCAGCGCCTGATGGACCAGGTCCGCCAGGGCGTGAAGGCGATCCGCGAGGCGGTCGACATCAACGTCGCGTGCTCGCTGGGCATGCTCACCCAGGCACAGGTCGACGAGCTGGCCGAGATGGGCGTGCACCGCTACAACCACAACCTGGAGACCGCGAGGTCGCACTTCGGGAAGGTCGTCACCACCCACACCTGGGAGGAGCGCTGGGACACCTGCCTGATGGTGCGCGAGGCCGGCATGGAACTGTGCTGCGGCGGCATCGTGGGCATGGGCGAGACGCGGGAGCAGCGGGCCGAGTTCGCCGGGCAACTGGGCGAGCTGGCGCCCGACGAGGTCCCGCTGAACTTCCTCAACCCGCGCCCCGGCACGCCCTTCGAGTCCTTCCCGCTGCTGGAGGGGTCCGAGGCGCTCCGGACGATCGCCACCTTCAGGCTCGCGCTGCCCCGCACGATCCTGCGCTACGCGGGCGGTCGCGAGCTGACCCTGGGCGACCTGGGCACCCGCGACGGCATGCTCGGCGGCATCAACGCGATCATCGTGGGGAACTACCTGACCACCCTGGGCCGCGCGGCCGAGGCCGACCTCGGCCTGCTGGCGGACCTGAAGATGCCCATCAAGGCGCTCTCCGACACGCTCTGAGCCTCCCGCCGACGAATGCCGGTCCCTTATCTCCAGCCGGATGCCATATGTGCTGCCCGCATTAGGCGAGGGGATCTGGGCAGGGAGAACAATCCCTGTTCGGCTAAGTGACTGACTGGTAGGTTGCGCGATATGGAGTCTCCGAAGCACGCAGGTGACATCGCGGTCGCCATCTCCAAGGCATACGGCATCGAGACCATGTTCACCCTGTCCGGTGGACATGTCTTCCCGCTCTACGACGGCGCGGTCCACGAGGGGATGCCCATCCTGGACGTCCGCCACGAGCAGAGCGCGGTCTTCGCCGCCGAGGCGACCGCGCGGCTCACCCGTAAACCCGGGCTGGCCGTGCTCACCGCGGGACCCGGCATCACCAACGGCGTCAGCGGAGTGGCCACCGCGCACTTCAACGGCTCGCCCGTCGTGGTCATGGGAGGCCGTGCCCCCCAGTCCCGGTGGGGTTCGGGCGCGCTGCAGGAGATCGACCACCCGCCGCTGTTCGCACCGATCACCAAGCTGGCCTTCACCGGCTCGGGCGCCGACTCCGTCGCGCAGGACGTGGAGATGGCCTTCCGCACCGCCCTCGCCCCGCACCGCGGTCCCGTCTTTCTCGACTTCCACATGGACCACCTCTTCTCGGCCGCGCCTGCGCTCGAAGAGGCCCCCGAGACGCTGACCCCGTCGCCGCTGGAGCCCGACCCCGACGCGCTGGCCGCGATCGCCCGCCTGATCGCCGAGGCCCAGCGTCCGGTGCTGGTGCTCGGCTCCGACGTGTGGATGGACCGCGCCGAGGAGGTCGCCAGGAGCTTCGCCGAGGAATACCGCCTGCCGGTCATCCCCAACGGCCAGGGCCGCGGCATCCTGCCCGCCGGCCACGAACTGCTGGTCACCCGGGCCAGGGGAACGGCGTTCTCCCAGGCCGACCTGGTGATCGTGGCCGGCACCCCGATCGACTTCCGCCTCGGCTACGGCTGGTTCGGCGGCAAGGACGGCACCCCGCTCGCCAAGGTCGTGCACCTGGCCGACGCGCCGTCGCAGCTGACCACGCACATGGAGCCCGCGGGCACCGCCGCCGGTGACCTCTCGCTGCTGTTCTGGGGGCTTGGCACGGCCTGTGCCGAAGCGGGCGTGTCCCCCAAGGCCTACGCGCCCTGGGTGACCCGGCTCTCCGAGGCGGCCTCGGCCGCCATCGCCGCCGACGCCGCCCTGCTCGAGTCCGCGGCCGACCCGATCCACCCGATGCGGATCTACGGCGAGCTGGGCAAGCTCCTCGCCGACGACGCCGTGGTGATCGGCGACGGCGGTGACTTCGTCTCGTACGCGGGCAAGTACGTCGAGCCGAAGCAGCCGGGAAACTGGCTCGACCCGGGCCCGTACGGCTGCCTGGGCACGGGCCTGGGTTACGCCATCGCCGCCAGGGTGGCCCGTCCCTCCTCGCAGGTGGTGCTGCTGCTCGGCGACGGTGCGGCCGGCTTCTCGCTGATGGACGTCGACACGCTCGTGCGGCACCGCCTGCCGGTCGTGATGATCTGCGGCAACAACGGCATGTGGGGCCTGGAGAAGCACCCCATGCAGATGCTCTACGGCTACGACGTGGCCGCGGACCTCCAGCCGCAGTGCCGCTACGACCAGGTGGTGACCGCCCTCGGCGGTGGCGGTGAGCTCGTCACCGACCCCTCGCAGATCGGCCCGGCCCTGCGCCGCGCGTTCGACTCCGGTGTGCCCTACATGGTCAACATCGCCACCGACCCCTCGGTGGCCTACCCCCGCCAGACCACGGGCATCTAGGCCCTGCTCGACGGATGCCGGTCTCGTCGGCCTGTCGCCGACGAGACCCGCCACCGCGTTGGCCGGATCTTCCGCTCCCCGGAGAGGGACGTCTGGCTAGGTAGCTGGCGTGGGGGGCGGTGTGGGGGTCGGTGGGCACTTCTCACTGATCACCACGATCTCCACCGGCTTGCTGGAATCCCACATGACATCCGGCGCGGGGTCCTGCTGGACCACTTTCAAGCACTGTGAGTGATCGATGTCGGCGCTCTCACTGACCTTCGCCTTCAGGCCCGCCGCCTTGAGCTGTGCCACGGCCGCCGTTGGCGTCAGACCCACGACGTTCGGCACCTTCCTCTTCTGCACCGGCGTCGGGGTCGGCGTCGGTGTGGGCGTCGGCGTCGGTGTGGGCGTCGGCGTCGGTGTGGGGGTCGGCGTGGGGGTGGAGGTCGGGGCGGAGGGCTCCATCGATGGCGGACAGCCATCATCGGCCACCACGATCTCCACCGGCTTTCTTGGATCCCACATGACCCGGGCGACGGGATCCTGCTGAACGACCTTCGCGCACTCCGAGACGCCCGCGTCTGCGTTCCCGAAAATCGTCGCCTTCAGACCCGCCTTCCTCAGGTAGGCTCTGGCCGCCTCCGGTGTCAGGCCCGTCACGTTGGGCACCCGCCGCTTCGGCGGCGGCTTCACGGTGGGCGTCAGCGATTCGGCCACGCTGGGCGTCGACTGGGTGTTCATGTTTTCCTGCGGCACCCTGGAGGCCGCCAGCCCGTTGATCGCCACCGCGACGAGACCAACGCATATCACGCCCGCCGTGGCGGACATGGCCACCAGTCCACCCTTACGCCGTGGCTTCTTCACGGCGCGGGAGCCACGCCCACCGGGGATGGCTTCGGTGGGCTGCGCAGAACCCGGGGCCACGGGCGACTCGGTCCCCTGCCAGTCACCCACCGGCCCATGCCCTGGCTGAGGTGTGGAGGAGCCCTGCCAGCCCGTCTGAGGTCCAGCGGATGCCTGTTCCTGCCAGCCGGTCTCGACCGGTGACTGCTGCGGACCCGCCTCGGCGTCCTGCGGGAAGATCGATTGCCTCGCAGCGGCGCTCATGGCCATGGCGCTGGGGAAGCGCCGGGCCGGATCCTTGGCGAGGGAGCGCTCCACAAGCGCCCGGATCGCGGGCGGGACGTCCGGCGGCAGCGGCGGCGGCGCCTCGCGGATGTGCTTGAGCGCGATGGTGACCGGCGTGTCACCGTCGAACGGGCGCTGCCCGGCCAGGCACTCGTACGCCACCACGCCCAGCGCGTAGATGTCCACGGCGGGCGTGACGGGTGCGCCCTCCGCCTGCTCCGGCGCGCAGTAGGCGGCGGTGCCGAGCACCATGCCCGCGTCCGTCAGCCGGCTGGCGGTGTCGGATCTGGCGATGCCGAAGTCGGTGAGCACCAGGGTGCCGTCCGAGCGCACCAGCAGGTTGCCCGGCTTGATGTCCCGGTGGACGATGCCCTGGTCGTGGACCGCCTGCAGCGCCGAAGCCGCCTGGGAGATGAGGTCCATCGCGGCCCCGGGGGCGATACGTCGCAGCCGCCCGAGCAGGCGGTCGAGCGGCTCGCCGTCGACGAACTTCATCACCAGGTACGCCGTAGCCCCCGCGCCGGGTACCTCGTGAACCCCGTAGTCGTACACGTCGACGACCCCGGGATGGTTGATCGTCGCCATCGCCCTGGCCTCGCCCTGGAAGCGAACCAGGAAGCCCGGATCGTCGGTACGGCCCGGGAGCAGCACCTTGACGGCGACGGTGCGGGCCAGGACCATGTCCTCGCCCTTCCACACCTCGCCCATACCGCCGGCGCCGATGCGGGTATCCAGGCGATACCGCCCCGCCAGCGTCGTGCCTTGGGCCACCATTACTCCCCCGTAACCCTCTCCACTCCTACGCCAGGGCTCTCCAACAAAGCGGATTCGCATCGCGGCACCATCACGGCGCTGTAACGAAACCCTGCATGCCGTATGGCTCGCAAACAAGACGCGTGCCGTAGCATCGCACAAACCCCGGCAATTTTGGGCGTACTTGTACACCTTGCAGGCCCTTGCGCCCGGGACAACTCGGGCGTCATACCCGAAACAGCCGGCCCGGGTACCGCAACGGCAACCCACAGCACATCAGCAAAGTCCGTAAAACCCTACAAGACTACGCAGATAAGACGTAAGTCGGGGCGAAAGCGACCCATCTCCACCGAACCGCATTCGGGTGAAAAAGCCGGCACATGGTGCTCACCATCAGCCGCTTGTCACACCGTGCTCGGCGCAGCGCGCGGACCAGCCACCGGGGGTCACCTGCACCACCATCCGGCGGCGGCAGCGGGCACAGTAACGGGGCGGCTCCATCACGCGCGCGGCCCGGCACCCGGCGTGGTCGGCCTCGCCCTCCGGGCGGCCGCAGTGGTCGCAGTACGGGGTCACGGGACCAGAGCCTATGCTGGCGCGCATGACGCTCGCTCCCGGTCTGCAGGCACGGCTTCTCACCATGGTGGAGAAGGAGGACACCGCGACGAAGGTCGGCAGCGGGGACGTCCCCGTGCTGGCCACCCCCCGCGTGCTGGCCCTCGCGGAACAGGCGACCCTCCAGGCGGTCGCTGGAGCTCTGGCCCCCGGCCAGACCTCCGTGGGCACACGGGTCTCTCTGGAGCACCTGGCGGCCAGCCCGATCGGCACGCACATCGAGGTCGCCGTCGAACTCACCGAGGTCGACGGCCGCCGCCTGGTCTTCGGCTTCACCGCCCGCGATCGGAAGTCCGTCGTCGCGAGCGGAACCATCGAGCGCGTCGTCGTCGACCGCGAGCGCTTCCTCGCGCGCCTCACTCCCGGGAGCGGAACTACTCGATGACGGCGATCAGGTCGCCCTCCTGGATGACGTCGCCCTCGGCGACCTGCAACTTGGCGATCACGCCGTCGTCCTCGGTGAGGACCGGGATCTCCATCTTCATCGACTCAAGAATGAGCAGGGTGTCGCCGTCCTCTACGGTGTCCCCCTCGGCCACGAGGACCTTCCAGACATTCGCCACCATCTCAGCGCGGATCTCAGCCACCGGAAACTCCCATCGTTCAACGTTCTTCAACTGTGCCAGACAGAGCTGATCACGCTCGCATGCGAGATACCAGTCCTGTGTCGTACTTTCCGTCGACGGACTCCGGCCGTTCCAGCAGCTCCAGGCAGAACGGCAGGTTGTTGCCCGCCACGGCCTCGCGGGCGCGCCCCGGCGCCTCGGCATGCGTCCGCCCGTACCCGCGCAGCTTGGCCATGAGCGGATCGTAGAACGGCGTGACCGTGTTCCCCAACGCGTACCCGGAGTCGACCCGGGCCCCCTCGCCCGGCGGCTCCTTCGGTGACGAACGGCAGGTCGGCGTCCGCCTCGAAGTACACCGCGACGGCACGCACCCCCATGTGCCGAACCGTGCGGATGATCCGTCGTGCGATTTCGCCACAGTTGGCGATCAGAACGGACTCGAACACGTTGGTGGGTTCCTTTCGACCGCTCCACCCTACGGCTGGGCATTCCGCGCAACCGTTCGCCCGAAACCACCGATCGCGGCAACGCGAACCGTAGGAACCCCGCAGATGTGAGCAGGCGGAAACCGCAGGGAACCGGCGTTCAACTGTAGGGGAACCCTAAAGCCGATGAATCGGGGCCAGCCTGTCGATAACTCTGGCCATCGCCTCGACGACCGTCGGATCGTACTCCTTGCCCGCGCCGAGCCGGAGACGCTCCAGCGCGGCGCCTGCCCGATCGCGGTCACTGGAACCACCCACGAGATCGTCGTAGGCGTTGGCCGCCTTGATGATGCGACTGGCCGTGGGCGGCGTCTCGGCGCAGGTGTCACACTGACGACGGACGATCTCGGCCACCCGGTCCAGCACCCCGGTCTGCTTGATCACCTCCGCGCCCAGCTCGGCGATGCGCCGCGCCTGCTCGGGGTCGGTGAGAACCGTGGCACCGCCGGGAATCGGGTCGCGCAGCGACAGCTGACCGATGTCGTGCATGAGCGCGGCGTATTCGAGCTCCAGCAACTCGGGCTCGGCCGTGCCGAGCTCCCGCCCGACCGCCACCGCCAGGCGGCTCACCCGGCGGGAATGCCCCGGCTCGACATAGCCGCCGACCTCGGTGACCCGCGACAACGCTCGTACGGTCTGCAGATAGGTGGCCCTGATCCCGGCGTACTTGCGGAAGGCGACCTGGGTGACCAGCAGCGGCGCCGCGAAGACCAGCAGCGCGGCCATGTCCATGCTGTGCGAGGCGAGCGCGAGCAGGATGCCCGAGGCCGCGACGGCGACCCCCAACGGCGCGGCCATCCACAGCTCGTCGTGAACGGCCACCTTGAAGGCGGCACGCACCTGCTCGGCCCGGAGCGCGGCGGCCAGCAGCACGTCCGCCACCACCATGAGCAGGATGAACAGGGCCATCACTCCGAGCGCGGGCCACCAGCCGCTCTCATCGCCCCTGGCCAGGTCGAACAGCGGGCCTGCCAGCGGCCGGTAGGCCAGTGCGAGCAGGGCGCCGGTGAGCAGCCTGCGCGCCATCGCGTCCAGGCGGGGTGGGCGGCCCACCGCGAGGTGCGGCAGCGCCCCGGCGACCATGCCGACCGAGAGCACCGCGACGACCTGGAGCGCCGAGTGTCGGGTGGGAACACCACCCATGTCCAGTAGAAGCGTGTAACCGAGCGCGGCCGCCGCGCCGATCGGCGCCACCTCCCTGTTGCCGGGCATGGTCAGCCTGGCCAGTTCCCCCGCCGCGATCAACGCGCCGAAGGCGACGGCGATCTGGGGATCGAGCAGCCCGGTCGCGGCCGTGTGGGCCACCCCGGCCACCGCCAGCAGGCCCGCCGCGCAGATCAGCAGCAGCTGACCCGAGTCGAGCGCCTGGAAAGCCCGGTTGGCGCCGGATCCGTTCATCGCTCGGACACCACCTGAATGGGCATGGTCGGGTCGTCGTGGTCCTTCGTGGTGGTCTCCGCCACGTCGGCCAGGGGCGTGACGACGGTGCGCGGCGGCTCCCAGCCGTCACGGTCGACCGCCTTGATGAACGCCACGACCATCACCGGGTCGAACTGGGTGCCGGCGCCCTTGCGCAGCTCGGTCATGGCCACCTCGCGCGGACGGGCGTTGCGGTAGGAACGGTCCGAGGTCATCGAGTCGAAGGCGTCGGCCACCGCGATGATCCTGGCGAACTCCGGGATCTCGTCCCCCGCCAGCCCCATCGGGTAGCCCTTGCCGTCCTGCCGCTCGTGATGGTGCATGATCCCGGCGAACGCCTCGTCCAGGAAGTCGATGCCGCGCACGATCTCCAGCCCGCGCATCGGATGGAGTTGGATGGCCGCGAACTCCTCCTCGCTGAGCGGGCCGTCCTTCTGCAGCACCTTGGTCGGCACGCCCAGCTTGCCCACGTCGTGGAGCATCCCGGCGTAGCGGATCGCGCGCAACCGCTCGGACCCCATGCCGATCTCCTCAGCGATCATTCCCGCGGCCAGGGAGACGCGGGTGCAGTGGCCGCGCGTGTAGTAGTCCTTGGTCTCCACCGCCTGGCAGAGTGCGGCGATCGTGGCGTCGTAGGAGCGCTGCTGCGCGAGGTACTGGCCGAAGGCCCAGCGGGCCACGAAGAGCGGGAGCAGCACGAGCACCGCGGAGATCGAGTTGACCGTGGCCCACAGCCCCGCGATCAGCAGGCCGAAGGTGGCGTAACCGAAGTAGGAGACCATGAACTGGGCCACGCCCCGCAGCGGCACCTGATCGGCCTGGCCCGTGACCGCCAGCACCAACGCGATCAGGACGAAGTTGAGGGGCACGAAGACGGCCGCCGCGCCCGCGAACGGCACGATGATCTCGTCGAATCCGGCGATGGTGGGCACCTCGGCTCTGCCACCGAGCGCCACGTAGACCCGGCCCGCGACGTAGCCGCAGATGGCGAACTGGGCGCTGTTGAACAGCCGCTTCACCAGCGGCAGGCCGGGCCGCACGCTGAACATGGCCGTCATGCCGACCAGCGCCGCCCCCTCGGGACCGAGCAGCACCACCGCGGCGAGCACGGCGGAGAAGCTGACCGACACCGCCGCCTGCCTGACGCTCAGCAGGGTGGGCACCGACTCGCACACCAGGAACAGCAGGGCAAGCACCATGAGGTTGGACCAGTCGAGCCGATCCAGGCGACCGTCCGCCGCCACGCTGTATCCGAGCAGCACGAAGGCGGCTCCGATGACAAGGATCAGATAGACCTTGGCAAACCACGGCAGTCCACGCAAAGCGGCCACCCTAGGGTTCCAAAGGGCGCGCGTTCAGGTCCAGGAGATCCCGGGGTGGGCCGGGTCGACCGTTTCCTTCAACATGCGCTGCCTCCACGTCGATTTCGCACTCAGGCTACAGAAGCGAGCCAGATCAGGAGGGCGAGACGGCCAATCGCAAGCAAAGCGTAACCGATCAATCACGGACTGCTGGCGACGCTGCGCGTCGCGGTGAGGCCGCTCTTGTCCGGCTCCTTCCCTCGTCGAGGGAGGCCGCTCGTACCTCACGAGTTGCCGGCGACGCCGGCGCGTCGCGGCTCGGCCGCTCTTACCCGGCTCCTTCCCTCGTCGAGGGAGGTCGTTCGTTCCTCGCAACCTCCCTCTCCTCAGTCCAGTCCCCGGCGCGGCCTCACGGCCCGCTCTCCTCAGTCCAGTCCCCGGCGCGGCCTCACGGGGA
>NZ_JBEOZN010000063.1:0-54282 GCF_040298085.1 Streptosporangium sp. NPDC001681
CAGGAGCCCCTGCGGATCAACGACGGCGTCGCCGACCTGATCGGCGATTCACTCCAGGACCCACCGGGGGATCCGGCGGCGGGGGTGCTGGACGCCGATCTGGACGGGCCCAGGCCGTACATCGTCAGCGAGTACGTCGAGGGCCCCAGCCTGCGCAGGGCCGTCGCCGAGGGGCGCCGCTTCACCGGAGGCGACCTGCACCGTCTCGCGACGGCGATCGCCACCGCGCTGACCGCCGTGCACGAGGCCGGGGTCATCCACCGCGACCTCAAACCCGACAACGTGCTGCTGGGTCCTGACGGCCCCCGTGTGATCGACTTCGGCGTCGCCCGCACGGAGGACATGTCACTGACCGCGACCGGCATGGTGGCGGGCACCCCGACCTACATGGCCCCCGAGATCTTCATGGGCCAGCGCGCGAGCACCGCCGTCGACATCTTCGCCTGGGGCGGGATCATGGTCTTCGCCGCGACGGGTGCCGACCCGTTCCGGGCGGAGAGCCTGGGCGGGATCATGCACCGCGTGCTGTCGGTACAGCCCCAGCTGGACATGCTCCCCGAGCACCTGCGGCCGTTCGTCGCCGCCTCACTCGCCAAGGACCCCGCCGCGCGGCCCACCGCGAGGGACCTGCTGCTCGCCCTGGTCAGCGGGGACGGTGCCATCGACACCCCGAGACTGCTGGCGGCGGGCAGCGACGCCGGGGCCCAGATCCGCGCGACCTCCGCCGACCCCGCGCTCGGCACCCTCGCCGAGGACGCCTACGTCGCGCTCGGCCCGGCCGAGCGCGAACTCGCCCCCGAGATCTTCCTGCGGCTGGTCACCGTGACCGACGACGACCAGCTGGTCGTACGGCAGGCGCGGTGGGCCGAGCTCCTCGACGGGCGCGAGGAGGGCGAGGCGACAGCGGTCCGGCGCCTGGTGGAGGTGTTCTCGTACCTGGTCGCCCACGACGAGGAGGAGGTCTGGCTGTCGCGGCCCGCGCTGCCGCAGGCCTGGCCGCGGCTGCGGATGTGGGTCCAGGCCAACCGGGACGGCCTGGCCGTGCACCGCGGCATCCTGACCGCGGCGCGGCGCTGGCAGGCCCAGGGGCACCGGGACGGCGACCTGTTCCAGGGCAGCAGCCTGGAGAACGCCATGCGCTGGGCGGCCACCGGGCGCCGCAACATCACGCTCAGCCCGGTCGAGCGGGACTTTCTGGAGGCGGGTGCCGCCCTCACCCGGCGCCGCGCCCGCCGGGGCCGGGTGCTGTCCGGCACGATGGCCGTGCTGCTGGTCGTCGCGCTGGTCGCCGGGGTGCTCGCCGTGCAGCAGAGCAGGGTGGCCGACGCGCGCAGCGCCGTCATCGCCTCCCAGCGCGACCAGGCGACGGCCGCCAGGCTCGCCGCGACGGCCGACGCGCTGCGGATCGCCGAGCCGGTCAGGGCCATGCTGCTCAGCGTGGCCGCCTGGCGGCTGGCGCCGGTGACCGAGGCCAGGGCGAGCCTGGCCGGTTCGCTGACCCAGCGGGAGACGGCCGCCTTCCACGACCCGGCCGCGGGAATTCAGACCCTCAGGGCGCTGAGCGCCGACGGGCGCACGCTCGTCAGTGCGAGCGACGGCGAGGCACGACTCTGGGACGTGCGGACCGGCCGGCGCATCGGTGGTCTCACCGGGATCGGCGACGACCTGCGCGTGATCGCGCTGAGCCCGAGCGGCAGGCTGCTCGCCGTGATCAGCGGTGTGAAGCTGAAGGTCTGGAATGTGGCGACCGGCAAGCCGACTGGCGCGGTCCTCACCGTCCAGGGGCGCAACGCGGGTGGCGACACCGGGGCGTTCTTCGGCCGGTCCGATGACTGGATCATGGTGACCCAGGGGGAGGGGCTCACGGTCTGGAACCATCTGGACGGCAGGAAGCTGTATCCGCCCGCCGCAGGTGTCGACTTCGACATCTCCGCTGACGGGAGCGGGATCGCCGTCGGCGGGCTGGACGGTGAGCTGGCGGCCTTCACCCTGGACGACCTGCGCAAGATACCGCTGGGCACCCGCTGCAACGGGTGCGGACTGCGGGTGGCCTACAGCCCGGACGGCAGGACCGTCGCGGTCTCCCGGGGCAGGAAGCTCGAACTGCGCGACGCGTCCACCGGGGCCGATCTCGACCGTTTCTTCGAGGGGAGCGTCAGCGGAGATCTGGTCTTCAGCCCCGACGGGCGCTTCCTGGCCGTGGTGACCGACACGGCCCTGCGGGTCTGGCGGGTGGGGGACGGCAGGCTCCTGCTCACCCAGAGGATCGACGGGTTCATGCCCACCGTGGCCTTCGATCCGGACGGACGGACGCTGCGCTACCTCACCGAGGACTCGGTGACGACCCTCGACGTCGGCACGCTGACCAGGCCCGCCCCGCTGAAGGGCCCCGGGACCAACTGGGCCGCGCTCAGCCCCGACGGCCGGCTGCTCGCGTCCAGGGACGAGGGAGCGAGTGAGATCGTCATCCGTGACGTGCGCCGGCGCACCCGGACCGGCACGCTGAACGTCGGGCCCGACGGCGCCGACGGTGCCTTCGCGATGGGCTTCAGCGCGGACGGCGGACGACTGGTGGCCAACACCGGTGGTGACAGCTCCCGGCTGACCGTATGGGACGTCGCCGCCGCCAAGCGGATCGCCGCCGTCGAGACGGTCCGCGAGGGGCAGGTGTTCGCCCTGGCGATCAGCGCGGACGGCACCGCGGTGGCCTCCTACACCCTCTACTTCGAATCGGTGGGCGACTCGGACGGGGAGATCGCCGTGTGGGACGTGCCCAGCGGCAAACTCCGCTGGTCAAGGCCACAGCAGTCGGTCGAGGGGTTGGTCTTCACCCCCGATGGCAGGATGCTGGCGGTCGCGGGGGGAGAGCACCGGCTGCTGGACGCCTCGACGGGCGAGCCGTTCGGTGAGACGTACGGCGCGCCCACCCTCACCATCCCGACCACCGCGATGGCCTTCGACAGGAAGGGCACCCGTTTCGCCACCGCCGACCGGGTCGGACGGATCTCGGTGTTCGAGGCCGAAAGCAGGGACCGGGTGGGAAACCTGATCAGGAGCGAACCGGCGACGAAGGCGGCCCTGGCCTTCTCGCCTCGCGGAGACGTCGTCGCCGGCGCGGTGAACGACCGTTCGGTGGGGCTGTGGGACGTGGCGACCGGACGCCGTCTCGGCCCGCCGATCGCCGCGCAGAGCGGTGAGTTCCGGTCCCTGGCGTTCAGCCCGGACGGGGCCCGGCTGGTCGTCGTCGACTCGGCCGGCACCCTGGACGAGTATCCGGTCGAGCCGGAGGCGGTGGCGCGGGCGGTCTGCGAGCGCGCGGGCCGCACCCTCTCGCGCGAGGAGTGGCGCACCTACCTCGGTGGCCTGCCCTATCGCAACGTCTGCCCCGGTTAGGAGAAACTTTTTCTCCGGAGATCGCATCAAACACCCCATGAGAGTGGCGCGGGAACTGATCGTGGGTGATCCGCAGCGGTTGGGCGGTTACTGGCTGGCCGGGCGGTTGGGTGCGGGTGGTCAGGGTGTGGTCTACGAGGCGTACGATGCCGCGGGTAGGCGTGTGGCGGTGAAGGTGTTGCACGGTGACGCCGGGAGTGATCCGGAGTTGCGTGAGCGGTTCGGTCGTGAGGCCGCCGCGGCTCGCCGGGTGGCCTCGTTCTGCACGGCGGGGGTGCTGGACGCCGATCTGGACGGGCCCAGGCCGTACATCGTCAGCGAGTACGTCGAGGGCCCCAGCCTGCGCGGGGCCGGCCGGATCTTCGGCGGTGACGACCTGCACGCCCTCGCGACGGCGATCGCCGTCGCGCTGACCGCCCTCCACGACGTCGGGGTCGTCCACCGCGACCTCGCACCCGACAGGGTGTTCCTCGGCCGGAGCGGACCCAGGATCGTCGGATTCGGGCTGAGTCCCGGCCTGAGAACCGCGCTGACCGCCACCGGGCTCAGGCCACGTGCGCCGTCGTACACGGCGCCCGAGGTGTTCACCGGCGGTGAGGCGGGTCCCGCCGCCGACGTGTTCGCCTGGGGCGGGATCGTGCTGTACGCCGCGAGCGGCGAGGATCCGTTCGCGGCGGGCAGCCTGGGCGCGGTGATGCACCGGATCCTCTCGCTCGACCCCGACCTGAGCCCGCTGCCCCGCTCGCTGCGGCCCCTGGCCGCTGCCGCGCTCGCCAAGGATCCCCGGGCCAGACCCGCCGCCCGCGATCTGCTGATCGCCCTGATCGCCGCCGACCCGGCCGTTCCCCGGACGGATGCGCCGGAGTCCGAGACGGCCCCGCTGCTGCGGGCGGGTGCCGAGGTCGCGGCCAGGGTCCGCACGGCCTGCGACGATCCGGGGCTGGGCGCGCTGGCCGAGTCGGCGTTCGCCGCGCTGGACCCGGCGGACCGGGAGCGCGTGCCGGAGGTGTTCCTGAGGCTCGTCGTCATCGACGCCGACGGGCAGGCGGTCGCCCGAGAGGCCAGGCCCCCCGCCGGGTCCGAGGGCGTCCTGCACGGCTTCGCGGGGCTGGTCGGGCACCGGGGAGACCGGGCGTGCCTGGTCCACCAGGCGCTGCCTTACGCCTGGCCCCGCCTGGGGGAGTGGATCGACGCCAACCGCGCCCGTCTCGTGGCACGCGAGAGATGCGCCCGGCTGCTCCCCCCGCTGCTGGCCGCCTCGGCGGTGTTCGCGCTGGTCGCGGTGGTGATCGTGGTGGGAAGGATTGTCTGACTGGCGGCTACCTGGGTAGGACTTAACCGGAAATGCCGAGTTTTCGGGGGGAAACATGGCGACTTGTGAAACGTGCGGTAACGACTACGACATGAGCTTCGAGGTGCACACCCAGGCTGGGGTGCACGTCTTCGACAGCTTCGAGTGCGCGATCCAGCGGCTGGCACCGATCTGCGAGCACTGCGGGGTCCGCATCGTCGGGCACGGCGTCGAGGCCGGTCGGCGCTGGTTCTGCTGCGCCAACTGCGCACGCCAGGAGGGGGCGACCGCGATCGTGGACCATGTGGGGGCGATGGCGTAAGGCGGTAGCGACACGGCGTGGCGGCATGAGGCCGCCACGCGGGGAGACGCTCGCCCTGAGACGCGGTCACAGGGCGAGGTGCCGGTGCGCCGAGGCCGGAGGAGACGGTGGCCTGCGGAGGTGTCGGCAGGGCCGCCACGGTGCGGACCGCTCATCATGTTCAGCGCCGGAGGAGGGTGAATCGCCTCCTTGCCGCGGTGCCGGTGTTCGAAACGGTCAGGGGTGCCTTTACCGGCCGGGGGAGGCGAGAAGCGGTTTCCCTCGGTGAGCGCGGGAGTCACAGGTCTGGTTGAGATCGTCCCGTGCCTTCACACTGAGCCCTATGTGGGATTTTGATGTCATCGTTCTTGGTTCCGGGCCGGGTGGGCAGAAGGCCGCGATCGCCGCCGCGAAACTCGAACGGCGCGTCGCGCTCGTCGAGCGGCGCAACATGCTCGGCGGAGTATGCATCAACACCGGCACCATCCCCTCCAAGACGCTGCGTGAGGCCGTCCTGCACTTGACCGGCCTCAACCAGCGCGGCATGTACGGGTAGAACTCTCTCAAGGGCGCTAGGTCTTGGAGGGTTCATGGGAGAGGTCGTTCCAGTCGTCTCGTACGCGCGGATCTCGGCGGACATCCGTGGCGACGAACACGGGGTGAAGGACCAGCACAGGCTCAACCACGGTACGGCCCGGCGACACGGCTGGACGGTCGTCCACGAGTACACCGACAACGACAAGTCGGCCGCCAAGGCGGACGTGTTCCGCGACGCCTTCGAGGCGATGCTCAAGGCGCTCAAGGTGGGGAAGTTGCCCGACGGACAGACGGTCCAGGGGGTCGTGATCGTCGCTGAGGACCGGCTGGCGCGTCGGCCCGGCGACTACGAACGGTTCGTGGAGGCGATCACCTTCCGGGACGGGCGGGTCTTCGCCGACGCCCGAGGAACGAAGGACCTCTACAGCGAGGACACCGAGAGTATGGGCCTGTTCGGCGCGGTGATCTCCAAGATGGAGGTCCGCAAGATGCAGCGCCGGATGCGGCGCTCGCACCGGGCACGGGCCGAGCAGGGCAAGACGGTCGGCGGTCCCCGCCCGTTCGGCTGGCTGCCCGACCGGCTGACGCCCGATCCGGTGGAAGCCCCGTTGCTGCGCAAGGCGGTCCAGGAGTTCGCGGGCGGGCGCTCGATGGATTCGATCGCCCGGGAGTGGCAGCGGCTCGGAGTCATGACCACGCGCGGCAACATCTGGACGCGCAACGCGCTGCGGCTGACGTTGCGGAACCCCCGGCTGTGCGGCTGGCGGAACATCAACGGTGAGCTGGTGCTAGGACCGGACGGTGAGCCGGTGGTGGGACAGTGGGAGCCGATCATCACGCCGGACGAGTGGCGGGCGGTGATGGCCGTGATCGACAGCCGCAAGGGGCACCGGGTCAACACCGACGGCTCGCTGGGTCTGCCGATCCCACAGGACCTTCGCGAGCACCGCTACCTGCTGTCGGGCATCCTGCGCTGCGGCAAGCCCCGCGAGGAGGGCGGCATCTGCAACACCGCGATGCGCTGCCGGGTGCAGAAGAGCACCGGTCGGCACATCTACCTGTGCCCGTCGAAGGCCGACGGCGGATGCGGGGGAGTGGGGCGGCAGGGTGAGCCGGTGGATGAGTTCGTCTCCGAGATGCTCCTGGCGAGCCTTGAGGACGCCGAGGTGTCCACGCCGGTCGAATCGGGGGAGTGGTCGCGACAGGCCGAACTCGACACCGTCCAGGCGCAGCTCGACGAGTTGAACAGGCAGTGGCGCTCGAAGAACATCACCAGTGAACTGTTCTTCAGGAACGCGCCGGACCTGGAGCGGGAGATAGCCGCGCTGCGGACGGAGAAGAGCAAGCACGCGGCGCAGGTCCAGCAGCGCAGAGCACGGGCGTCGGTCGGCGCCGATCTCGTACGGCGGCGCTGGTATCTGCCTGAGGAGGAGGGCGGGTTCCCCCTGTCGACCAAGCGCGCCTACCTTCGTGAGGCGTTCCACGCGGTGATCGTCCACCCGGCGGGCAAGGGGGCGCGGACCTTCAACCCCGACCTGCTGGAACCGGTCTGGCGTGAGAACTGATGGGCATTCCGGGAACTGTCGGCGCTACCTGGTAGTTGTAGATCACGGAGACACACAAGTGATCGACAGGTAGCACGAGTCGCAAGGCCGGGGTAGGCGCCTGGCCGCCGGGTTGCACCCACGGAGCAGTCAGCCGGAACAGCAAGACCTAAGCCTCTATAAAAAATTCATGATTAGGCCGGGGTGAGCACCCGGCCGCCGGGTGGCGCCCAGCGGGTTCGTCCCGCGATAGCCGAGACAAAGACGCTCACCAACTCAAACTCTCAGAAGCGACTCGTCGAAGCCCTGTGGTGGATGCGCCGTACGCGCATGCCGCCGCGGGGCTTCTCCCTGTGGGTCTGCTTTCTTGGGTGGCTCCTTCCGCTGAGAGGAAGGAGTTGGTTTGGAGCGCTTGCCGAGCGCCGAAGCGCGCGCATGGGGCAGGAAGAAAGCCGCCGAACGCCCCCGGTGGACCGCCGAGAAGTGGCACCGAATCAGCGTGATCCTCGGTGTCGAGATCATCGGTGACCTCGACGAAGGGTCCATGGCCGGACCTGATGACGAGGTGGCCGCATGACTCCTGACCATTTCTCCGCAGACATCAGAGCTGCCATCGAACGTGCGGCCATGCCGGACTTCGACCGATGGCACCGCATGGTCTACGCGACCGGCGGCTGTGCCCAGCCGATCCGGCTCCACGGTGAGCGGATCACCGTGGACGTCGGAACGGGTGAGGTCCTGGACGTCTACCGCACCGCCGACGAGCCGACCGGGTTCCTGCTGACCGCGTGTGGTAACCGCCGGGCCTCCCGGTGCCCGGCCTGCTCGGCGACCTACAAGGACGACACCTACCACCTGATCATCTCCGGGTTGCGGGGCGGCAAGGGTGTCCCCGAGAACGTGAGCGGGCATCCCCGTGTGTTCGCCACCTTCACCGCCCCGTCCTTCGGCGCGGTCCACGCCCACCGGGAGAAGGACGGCAAGACCCTGCCCTGCCGTCCCCGGCGCGACTTCCCGGTGTGCGAGCACGGGCGGCCGGAAGGCTGCGGCGCCCGGCACGAGCGCGATGATCCGCAGGCCGGGCAACCGCTCTGCGTGAGCTGCTACGACTATGAGGGCGCGGTGCTGTGGAACGCCCACGCGGGGGAGCTGTGGCGGCGCCTCACCCAGGCACTTCCCGGCGTCTTCGCCTCGCTGCTCGGCGTCCGCCGTTCCGCGCTGCGCCGTACGCTGCGGCTGTCGTACGCCAAGGTCGCCGAGTACCAGGTGCGCGGCCTGGTGCACTTTCACGCGGTGATCCGTCTCGACGGCCCGGACGGACCCGTCGACCGGCCGCCGGACTGGGCGACCGTTCCTCTCCTCGACCAGGCGATCCGCCAGGCGGCCGGACAGATCGTCGTCCCCGTGGCCGACGGTCTTTCCCCGGTCCTGCTGCGCTGGGGCGATCAGCTCGACGTCCGCCCGGTGTACGTCTCCAACGACCTCGACGGCGTGAGTGATCAGCGGGTGGCGTCGTACGTGGCCAAGTACGCGACCAAGGGAGCCGAATCCGCGGGGACGGTGGACCGCCCGGTCCGTAACTCATGGGACGTCGCCGGACTCGATGTGACCGAGCACGCCCGGCGCATGATTTACACCTGCTTCGCCCTGGCGGACCTACCCGAGTACCGGGACATCCCGCTGCGGCAGTGGGCTCACATGCTCGGCTATCGCGGGCACTTCTCCACCAAGAGCCGTCACTACTCCACGACCCTCGGCGACCTCCGTCAGGCCCGCGCCGACTACCAGGCCGAACAGGCTCGGCCAATCCTCGGCCTGCCGGAACCTGAGGACGGCAAGACTTTCACGCTGTCGGAATGGCGTTATGCGGGCAGCGGTCATCGGCACGGCGAACCGTTCTGGGCCGAACTCGCCCGCCAAAGCATCACCGCCGCTCGACGGATCGCCCGAGATGGTGAGCTGGAGGACCGGTATTGACGGCTGGCCCTCCCCGTCGCCGAGTGGTGCGGCCGGCGGAATGCCGTAGGCACCCGAAGGGCTCGCGAAGCGAGTTCGGCCGGCGGCACCACGACCGATCCTCACCGGCTTCGACGTCCTCGGTGAGTTACACATCTGCTGGGGTCGTCGCCTCCCGCGTGATGGCGTGGGTCAGCTCGTCGGCGAGACCGTTCATGCCGTGGGTGCGGGCGCTGGCCACCATCATCTGCAGGTCGCCGGATACGCGCTGAGATCGGACCCCGTCGGCGTCCTGTACGGCCCGGTGTGCCTCGCGTTCGCCGTGTTCCAGGTCTCCGGCGCGCATGTGCAGGACGGCCAACCGGGTACGGCAGCGCAGCCCGGTGCGGGTCCGGCCGCTGTCCAGCCTGGCCATGGCGGACGACAGGCGTTCCCGGGCTCGGGTGTCCTCACCCAGGGCGAACAGGGCCAGACCCAGGGCGCTGTCATGGTGTCCGGGGGAGACGGTGATACGCCGCGCCCAGTCCGGTGAGGAGGCCGGTTGCGGCCTGGTCAGTGCCTCCTCGGCGAGGTCGATGTGTCGCAGTCCCGTCGAGTGATCACGGGCTGCGGCGCAGTGTCGGGCGGCGACGGCGTGCAGGTTGGCCCGCTCGGCGGAGCCGATCCGCTCATCGCCCAGGGCCAGCCGGAGGATCTCCACGCCTTCCGACGGGCGGCCCGAGTCGGTGACGACGGTCGACAGATCCAACATGACATGGGCGCGTAGGTCCCGGTCAGTGCCGCGTGCGGCGTTGTCCAGGGCGAGGGTGAGCACCCGGCTGGCTTTGGCGGTGTCGCCAGCGTCGTAGATTGCCCAGCCGAGCCGGTCGGCCAGCAGCCCGATGGCCGAGGACAGGCGTTCGCGGACCGGTGGCGTCATTGGCTTGTCCAGCAGTTCGATCGCCCAGCTCAGAGAACCGCGCGCCATGGCCGCCGCCATGCTTCCGCCGTGTGCCAGGTCCATCCGGGTGTACAGGTCAGCAGCGGCCTCGACCGCCTGAACCTCGGCGATGCCCACGCTGGTGAGGTCCTTGCCGTCCAGCCCGTCCAGGAGGCGGGCCAGCGGCTCCAGCGCGGCCGATCCCACGGAGGCGGCGGCGATGATTCCTAGAACATTTCTGCGTTTCATGTCTTCCATAGTGTCCGGTAAGAGGGATTCGGTGTCTGTTGCCGCAACATGTACGCCTAATGCTTGTTGGTAACTGCGAAGTAAGGCCGGTGTGACCTCGCGTTGTCCGCGCTCCACTCGGCTGAGATGTCCTTTTGACATGCCGATCTGCTCGGCGAGCACATCGAGACTGATCTTCACGCTCTGCCGCGCTGTCCGTAAGTCCTGGCCACTGACCACGTCGAACGCCCTCTCTGACCGTTGCGGCAACGATTGTTGCGGCAACGGTGCAACGGTGAATTGCCGGTTGTCGACCCTGATGCTTTTACCAGGCGAAGAACAGGCGGCTACCAATCGTCTTCTTCGCCCCGAAAGGTCATTTCCCTGTCCGGTAATCATCGAAAGCAACTGCCGTCACGCGGCTACGGCGCAATCCATGGTGGCTCCGGCACAGGGACGTGGTCAATGACTACGGCGAAGGACGGCACCGTGAGCAGCCTCGAAACAGGAACCACCCCGCAGCGTCCCTATCCAGCCTTGACCACGGTCGATCCCGTCCGGCAGGCCGAACTCCTGCGTACCGCCCTGGAGAGGCACGGCATCGCCACTGACGTCCACGACGGCTACGGGCTGGCGCTGGTGTCGGTCTGGGTCGGCCTGGTGGTGTGGTGCGACGGAGAGCGGTTCTGGTGGCGTACAGGTTGGGATGCCCGGCGTCGGCGGTTCGTCTATGCCTGGCACCCCACAACCGAGCCCGAACGAGCCGCCCGCCGGATCACCTTCCGCTACCGGGAGCTTCGGGAGACGCATCCGCTGTCGGAGCTGATCGCCGAGAGCATGTCGTGATCACGCTGGATGAGTGCCTGAGCCTGCACGTGGTGATGGCCCAGCGAAATCACGTGCGGCTGGAGTGGCGAACGCCGTACCCGGTACTCGCCCGGGTACGGCCGGTGGCCTGGACCTGCTTCTGCCGGGCCACCATCTATGAGCTGTGCGAGGGCGGCGGCCGGGCGTTCATCCGGCGGACCGTCCAACTTGATGCCGACAACGCGGTCCATGAGACCTCTGTCGGCTCGATCCTTGAGGCTCGGGCGATCTGGGCGGCACTGCTGTCCGGAAGAGCCCGATGAAGACGGGCGTGGCGGCGTGGGATCCGGAGGGACGGCGCCGCCACGCCTGCCAGGGGCAAATCGGATGACTCCTAGTCCATTTTTCTTTCGCCCTGGTACTACGACTGTCCGCTTTCCAGGCGGACCAATCACCCTGGTGCCCAGACTGTTGACTGAGGTCAGCAATAGCGTGAGGCTGCCATCGTGTGCTCGTGGTGGCCGCCGTTGTCGTCACTGTCTTCGTCAACTTTCGCGCCACCTTAGCCATGGTTATCCGATGGCAAGGCCCGACGAAGGAGGGCAGCGGCAGCCGATCGCCCAGGCCGCCTACGGTGAGAACCGAAGTCAGCGATCGTCACGGCCGCTGCTGAGCACATCATTAGGAGTGAAGCGGAGGGTCGTGGTCCAAGGGCCCCTCTGCCGCTTCCCCAGCGCGCCACAGCCGTTTCGACGACACCCGTCACGCTTGTCGTCACGAATGCCTGTTTTCTCCGGATGTGTTCAAGACTGTACGTTTCAATATTGATACGTCAACTGTTATCACAAGTCACTCGAAAAGCCTGGCCAAGAGGTTCTATCGTGACAAGGCGCGCAGCCTGCCCGACCGTCAAGGCAAGCCAGGAGTAGACATGCAACTAGTTGCCGTCAAGATCGAGAACTTTCGAAGCATCCGTGCCGCGACGCTCGACAGCTGCGGTGAACTAAATGTACTTATTGGTAGAAATAACTCAGGCAAGTCCAACGTGCTAGTCGCACTCAATCGATTTTTCAAATTCTGCACACGAGGGGTAGCGGCGAGCACTAATTTGCCATATTTGCGTATCGATACAGAGGTATTTGAGCGCAATAAGGACTTACCTGCGGCCATTACAGCCACTTTCGCACTTGCGGAAGGCGAGAGGATTAGTCTACGTGAAGGGATTGCCAGAGAGTCACCTCAGATGCGCAATGCGCTAGAGGCAATCCCTGGTGATGCGCTTATAGAATGCAAACTTGTATTTCGTCAGTCACCACGCGGTATTGCTTATATCGGCCGCATCGCCTTTCTATCCGATGATGGTGCCGTTGAGGGGCGTCAGATATTTAAGATGCCGTATGAAGCGGCCAGTGAAATCGCAACGCGCTCACAGCGAGTCCAAAGCTTGAAGGCTGACTCAGAAGGCCTATCTCGTACTATATTCATAGATCCAGACGAGTGGAGAATGCTCAAGGACAGAAACTATAGGACGCCCGGCTCGTCGCCACTCAGGTACTTGAAGCGGATCGAAGTAAGCCCAGATGTTATGGCTACAGCCGATAGGCTGCTTAATAATTCGGATAGTATGGAGGAATTCAATACGGCACTGAGAGAGCTGTCTGCATCTTTGGGGGAACAATCATCCCGCCTCGCAGCTGAGGAAAACAAAATCGGCATCCAAACGTTCGCAGGTGAGTCAAAGTCGGTTCCTGGTTACGTTGATGCCTTCATGGCAATGGTTTCTAGCTGTAAGGTCCATTATTTAACTGAAACACGCAAACCAATTGGTGAATCCGAGGCTCGCCGAATACTCAATCTTAAGACCAGTCGTGGGCAAGATGAAATCTTGAAAAGAATACAAGCGTTGGTGTCTGACCTGCTTGGTGTAAAGATTGACGCTTTCACTGGAGACAGCCCATCGCAGTCGACGAGAAAGGACGCAGGTCCTGCTGCCGAAATAGATATAGATGACTTCCTGATTCAGGTCAACGGGTCGGGAATTCGCGAGGCGCTCCGCATAATACTTGACTATGAGTTCGAGCAACCCAAAATCCTGCTGATCGAAGAACCTGAGGTTCACCTACACCCGGCTCTAGAGTTCGCCATGCTCCAATACCTAAAGCGTATCGGTGGTACCTGCCAAGTATTTCTATCAACTCATTCTACAAATTTTCTGGATACGCCTGAATTTGAAAATGTCTATCTGGTGACTCGCGAAGACGCGACGGCCGTGCAATTGTTGCACGTTGAGGAAGCGGAAGAGGCTATTCCTCACGAGCTAGGACTGCGCCTTAGCTCTATCTTCATGTATGAACGACTCGTCTTCGTTGAGGGCTCAACTGATGAACGAATACTCCGAACGCTAGCCGCTACTGCTGGCATCAACTTCGGCCAACGAAGCATCGGGTTCATCACTATGGGCGGTGCACGCAACTTCGGATACTACGCCAATTCCGAGATGATATCTTTCCTTGCTAAGCGCCGTGTACAAATACACTTCCTGCTCGATCGCGACGAGAGAACTGAAGAAGAAATCGACCGCCTTCGAAAGCTGCTTGGGGAGCATGGACAGCTATGGGTGCTTCGACGTAGAGAGCTCGAAAACTATCTCCTAGACGCACCGACCCTAATCCGTTTCTTGCAAAGTCGCGGTGTTGGCGATGTCTCAGAGGAAGATATCGATAGACAGATCGACGAAGCGTGCAATGAGCTGCTGACTGTTGTCGTCGAGCGTGCGGCCCTGTTTCATGCCTTTAGGCCACTCATTCCAGACCGCAAGGCTGTGATTGACCGGAAGTCGGAAGATTTCCTTGACACTGTCCGGGGCGAATTTTCAAGAGTTAAAGCGGACATCGGCCGTCTTGAGCGGGAGGTCGAGGGCATGATTAACGATATCCAGCAAAAGCTCCTACTGGTTTGGGAGAAAGAGAAGAGATATCGCGTTCCTGGCGATCAAGCACTAAGTTCTGTCCTTAAGCGTCATGGCATCAAGTTCAGCAAGAAGCGCGACGGCCTCGCGATAGCCGAGAAGATGCGCAAAGAGAACGTCCCGCAAGAGATTCTAGAGTTTCTTCAGTCGATTACGTGTAGATAGCGGGAGAAGGACGTATTCAAGCATCACGCGTGGGCGACGCTGGCCGCGACCGGCCGAAGAGCCGCAGCGCGGCCAGCGACCGCCCGACGCGCGGCGAGACGCCGCAGGCGGCTCGCCTTTAACCGTGTAATGAAACTCCTCGCCGATCATGGCTCAGGCTCCAGATCCTGGAACTGGCGTTGGTCTGCTGTGTCCCTGCCGTGGGGAAGAGTTGCCAGTTCAGCGGCGTAGAGGGTGGATTGGGCTGCGGGTGTGCCTGTTCCTGGAGCTCCAGATTGGTGTCTCGAACCTGTTGCCTTTAGGAGTGTTCTGCGGCCAGAGCTACCGGGTGAAGGATGAGATCACCGCGGCCGATCTGGGCATCCGCACCCAGCACGTGATCGGCCGGGAGATCGACGTGATCCGCAGCCAGCTGTCGCGCAACCACGTGGCGGTGCTCAGCGGGATGGGTCACTTCGTCGACCCGCACACGGTCGGCGTCGTCGACGAGCACGGCCACGAGACCAAGGTCACCGCTGACAAGATCATTATCGCCACGGGTACCCGGCCGGCCCGCCCCGACACCGTGGAGTTCGACGACCACGCCATCATCGACTCGGACGGCATCCTGAAGCTGCAGGACATCCCCGACTCCATGGTGGTCGTCGGAGCCGGGGTGATCGGCATCGAGTACGCCTCGATGTTCGCCGCGCTGGGCACCAAGGTGACGGTGGTGGAGCGCCGTGACCGGATGCTCGACTTCTGTGACCTGGAGATCGTCGAGGCGCTCAAGTACCACCTGCGCGACCTGGCGGTGACCTTCCGTTTCGGTGAGACCGTCGCCGCCGTGGAGCGCCGCTCCCGGGGGGCGCTGACCGTGCTGGAGAGCGGCAAGAGGATCCCCGCCGAGACGGTGATGTACTCGGCCGGCCGCCATGGCATGACCGACGAGCTCGCCCTGGAGAACGCGGAGCTGGCCGCCGACGCCCGAGGCCGCATCCAGGTCGACGAGCACTACCGCACCACCGTGCCGCACATCTACGCCGTCGGCGACGTCATCGGCTTCCCGTCCTTGGCCGCCACCTCCATGGAGCAGGGCCGCATCGCCGCCCACCACGCCTGCGGGGAGCCGCTGCGCGGTATCCACCACCTGCAGCCGATCGGCATCTACACCATCCCCGAGATCAGCTTCATCGGCCACACCGAGGACGAGCTGACCGCCTCCCACGTCCCCTTCGAGGTCGGCATCTCCCGCTACCGCGAGCTGGCCAGAGGCCAGATCATCGGTGACACCTACGGCATGCTCAAGCTCCTGGTCTCCCCGGAGACCCGCGCCCTGCTCGGCGTGCACGTCTTCGGCACCGGCGCCACCGAACTGCTCCACATCGGCCAGGCGGTCATGGGCTGCGGCGGCACCATCGACTACCTGGTCGACGCCGTCTTCAACTACCCCACCCTGGCCGAGTCCTACAAGGTCGCCGCCTTGGACGCCATGAACAAACTCCGCCGGGTGGCCCGCTTCGAGCTCTGAGTCCCCTTTCGAGGACCACCGGGCGAAAGTAGCAGCGGGTCAGGCGCGCACCGGTGGAGCGGCTCTGCGCGGTGGCTCACCCGGACGCGGTCATCCGGCCGTCTCGGGGCCGCCGAAGGCGTACTCCAGGGGTGGCGGCACCGCCTGGGCATCCGCGCCGCCGACCCAGAGGTCGATCACACGCGCATCCGTCCTCTGCGGGACGAATCCGGCGAGCTCGTCAGGCACCGTTCGGTGCGTAACGCACCGAAGACGGATTGCGGGGACCTCGACGGCACATCCGCGTCCCCGATGGGGTCCCGTGCGGGGGAGGGGCGCTGCGATCATGGCGGTATGACGCAGCAGGTTCCGGATGGTGACGAGAGGCTGAGCCGACGGGAGATCTCCGACGCCGTCGGCGATCTCGGGTGGCGCTATGTCCTGGACGTGGTGCGCACGTCGGTGACCGTGGCATCGCCCGCGCGGGCGGTCGAGGTCGTCGCGCGCGCGGTGGCCGTGGCCGGCGCGGACGGAGAGCGAAGCCTGGAGATGGACGTCCGCCCCGGCCGGGTGGTCCTGACCCTGCGCTCACCGATCACCGGTGCGGTGACGCCGGTCGAGGTCGAGCTCGCCGGTCGGATCTCCGCGGTCGTGAGCGAGCTCGGGCTGAGCACCGGCCCCGACGTGGGCGGCCGGGAGGTGCGGTCGGTCCAGGTCCTCGAGATCGCGATCGACGCGATCGACATCGCCGCCGTCCGCCCGTTCTGGAAGGCGGTGATGGGTTATGACGACGAGCCCGGAGCGTCCGGCGGCGAGGGCGCGCTCGTGGATCCCGTCGGGCAGGGTCCGGCGATCTGGTTCCAGCGGATGACCGCGCCCCGGGCGCAGCGCAACCGGATCCATCTCGACGTCTCGGTCCCCCACGACGAGGCGTCCCACCGGGTCGAGGCCGCCCTCGCCTCGGGCGGGATCCTGCTGTCCGACGCCTCGGCGCCCTCCTTCTGGGTGCTGGCGGACGTGGAGGGCAACGAGGCGTGCGTGACGACCTGGCAGGGAAGGGACTGACGGCCGACCGGTGTCAGGCCGTGATGGTGCCGAGGCACCATCCGCGCGACCGCGGTGAGTCGTGCGAGGGCCGGCAGTGGCCGAGCGGGACCGGGCGTCCGGGATTCGTCCGCTCAGGTTCCGGAAGGCTCGTCCTTCTTGCCCGCCACGAGGGTGTCGCCGGCCTTGCCGGGGGCGGGCGGCGCGGGGGGCGCGGCGGGTGCGGTACCGGAGGAGGGTTTGCGGGTACGCGTGCGCGGACGGGGGGCGGCGGGGAACTCCGCGGTGTCGGTGGTGCTCTCGGTGGTGGCCGGAGCGGGCTTGTCGGTGCCGGCGGGCTTCTTCCCGGCGGCGGGCAGGGCGGGCGCCGGAGGGGTCTCCGGCTCGCGCAGCGCGGCGATGACGTCGTCGGCCTCGGTCTCGGCGGCGAAGTCCTCGGCGGCCTCGGCCTCACGGCGCTTGATCACCACCATGTGGTCGACCGACAGGCGGCCCGCGCCGCCCACCGCCAGCAGGATGGAGGCGGCCCCGAGCGCCACGATCAGCTTGGCGTCGCCCCCGGTGAGCGGCAGGCCCGTCTCGCCACTGGCCAGTACGAACACGGCGAGGGCCTCGGCGAACAGCAGCAGCCCGCATGCGGGTACGGCGAGCCCGGCCACCAGCAGCGCGCCGCCGATGAGCTCCGTCAGCATGGTGGTGGCGGCCCACACGCCTGGCGCGGGGGCACCCAGGGTGGTGAACTGCCCGGCGGTGGCGGTCAGGCCCGCTTCGAGCTTGTGCCAGCCGTTGGCGAAGAAGATCCCGCCCACCCCCAGTCTGGCGGCCAGGGAGGCAAGATCATGGAGGGTTCGTCGCACGGTTCCTCATTCTGGTTAGATTCACCGTTCCTGCCCAGACTTGACCGATAGATGACCGAGCGAGAGCCTGTCAAACCCCTCACGAGGAGTCACTCCCCTCTCCGTCTCCCTCGGGGCGGTGGGGTACCAGGAGCATCACGGCCAGTGCGGTGCAGCCGAGCAGCAGCACGCTCACCACGATCGTCGTGTGCAGGCCCGCGACGAACGCGACGCGGGCCGCGGAGAGCAGTGCGTCTCCCACGCCGCCGCCGATCTCCTGCGCCATGTGCGCGGCGGAGGCGAGCGACTGGCGGGCCTGGTGCATCGTCTCGGGAGCGACGCCGGGGACCGGGCCCAGCGAGGGGGCGTACACGACCGTGGTGATCGTGCCGAGCACCGCGACCCCGAGACCGGCACCCAGCTCGTAGGCGGTCTCCTCGATCGCGGCGGCGCCGCCCGCGCGCGACTCGGGCGCGGCCGACATGATCGTGTCGGAGGCGGCCAGCAGGGTGACCTGGATACCGAAGCCGATGCCGACGAAGCAGAACGTCAGGGCCACCGGATGCCCCTCGGTGCCCCAGGCCAGGGTGGGGGCGAGGGACAGGGCGGTCAGCGCCAGCCCGCCGCTCATCGTGGCGCGCAGCCCGAACCACCGAAGCAGCCGAGCCCCGGCCAGGCCGCCCGCGATCGCGGCGATCATGAGCGGGAGCATCCGTACGGCCGCCCCGAGCGGGCTGTCGCCGAGGACCAGCTGGAGGTACTGGGCGAGCATGAGCTCCAGCCCGACCAGGGCGAAGACGGTCAGCAGCACGCCGCCCACCCCGGCGCAGAACGCCCGTCGCCGGAACAGCTCCAGGTCGAGCAGGGGGAAGGCCAGTCGCCGCTGCCTGCGGACGAACCAGGTCAGCAGCCAGACCCCGCACAGCAGGACCGCCACCCCGCCGAGATGCCCGGCGCCCGCCTCCTTCAGGCCGAAGGCCACACCGAGGATGCCCAATACCGACAGCAGCGCGCTGAGTGCGTCCCACGGCCGGTCGGAGCGCCTCGGGATCTCGGGAAGAAGCCTGACCGCGGCGGGCAGCAGGACCATCAGGATGGGGACGTTGATCAGGAAGACGGCGCCCCACCAGAACTTCTCGACGAGCAGCCCGCCGATGAGCGGGCCGACCGCGGCCCCGGCCGCCGCCACCGCGCTCCACACGCCCAGCGCGATCGCCCGCTCGTACCGGTCGGTGAAGACCTGCCGGATGATGGAGAGGGTGGCGGGCATGATCATGGCACCGCCGACGCCGAGCAGTGCCCGCGCCGAGATCAGCGCGAGCGGGGTCGGGGCGAACGCGGCCGCCGCCGAGGCGACGCCGAAGACCACGTATCCGGCCAGCACCAGCCGTTTGCGCCCGTAGCGGTCACCGAGCGTGCCAAAGGTCAGCAGCAGCGGCGCGACCACCAGCGAGTAGACGTCGATGATCCACAGCAGTTCCACGGAGGTCGGCTCCAGAGCCGCCGTCAGCGTGGGCACCGCGATGTGCAGCACCGTGGCGTCCACCGCGATCAGCAGCAGGCTGAAGCAGAGCAGGGCGAGGATCGACCACCGGCTGGCTCCGGGTGCCGGTGAGCCGCCGTCCCCACCCCTGGCTTTGGCCATGATGGTGGTCATGGGCCGCTCAGGAGTTGTCAGCCTGGACGAACATACGTCGCAGCCTAGGCGAAGTGCGGCAGTGCGCGGGGTGGCATTCAATGATGGATTTACATGGATATGTGTACCTTGTTTCTCGCGGTCGATCGGCGATCCGTGTTTTCGGTGACACTGTGCGTGACCTCTCTAGAGAGATACAGGCATATACCGTTATCTAGGCAAATGGTGATCTCCCACGGAGCATGGCGATCGTGGGGAGTCAGTGTGAGGCCCGTGAGCCGCCGTGGTGAGCGGGTCCGGCGGGCACGACTCGGCCCCGGTGCCGCCGCCCCGAGATCCCGACGACCCCCGGCAGTGGTGTGCCGTGGCCGCCGCACTGCTGGGCCGTGACCATCCCGAGGCCGCGCTGGAGGCCGCCCGCAGGGCGCTGGACCTCGACCCCCGATCCGAGTCGGGAGCCGACTGGGGATACCGCCTCGCCAGCCTCGCGTTCGAGCGGCTCGGCCGCGACGCGGAGGCCGTGGCCGCCGCCGAGGAGGCGGTACGCCTCGCGCCGGGCTCCTGGGCCGCGCGGATGCGCCTGGGGGCGGCACTGCGCAGGGTGCCGGGCCGCTGGCGCGAGTCGCGGGCACAGGCGGCCAGGGCCGTCCGCTACGCGCCGGAGGAGCCGGACCCGCATGTCCTCACCGGTGACCTCGCGCTGCTGCGCGGTGAGTACCCCCGCGCGCGGGCCGCCTACCGCGACGCGCTGCGCCGCCTGCCCGACCATCCCGGCGCCAGGATCAACCTCGGCCTGACCTGGCTGCGCTGGGAGCGCCCACGCGCCCACCACGACCCCGCCTGGCCGGTCGACCCCCGTGAGACGGGCCGGGCCAGGCGCGCCCTGGAGACGTGGTCGCGGCAGATCCGCATCCTGCTGGCCGTCGCCCTCGTCGCGGTCTGCGCGGCGGAGTTCGGGTTCGGCCTGGCAGGCGTGGCGAGGATCAGTGGCGGGCTGGTGCCGCTCGCCGTCCTGGTGATCACCCTCAGGCAGGCGCACCGGGTCGGGCTCTGGTCGTACGTGCCCGGCATGCTCGCCCGCGACCTCTGGCTCGGCACGTCGATCCTGATCACCCTGGTCGTCGTGGCCGCGTACGTCGCGGTCGTCGCCACCCTCCCACCGGAGGTCCCACCGCTCCTGGCCGGACCGCCGCCGGACGCCACGGGGGTGCTCTGGGCGGGCCTCGCCGGGCTGGTGCTCCTCAACGGCGCCGTACTGCTCGTCCTGCGCGTGCTCGTCGATGCCTGGCGCGGGCGGCCGGTCAGGGCGCTGGCCGAGTTCGCCGCGGCCGGTGACGACCGTACGGCCAGGCGGGACGTCAACGTGACCCTCTGGCTGGTGGCGGGCCGGGTCTGGTCGGTGCCGGCCGCGGCCGTGCTGGCGGCGGCGGTCCTGGACGAACGGCGTTGGGCGCTCGCCGCGCTCGCCGTGCCGCTCGTGCTCGGCTGGGCGTACCGCGGGGCCGGTCCCGCCCTGGGCCTCGGCAGGGTGCTGGCAGCGGACCGCGGGCTGGCGGCGGCGCTGGCCCTGTCCGCTGCGGCGGCGCTCCTGCTCGGCATGGCGGCGGCGGTCACCACGTTCGGGCTCGCCCAGGCGGGCGAGTGGGCCTGGCGGGCCGGGACCGTGCTGCCGGCCGTCTCGTCGGCGGTGTTCGCCACGAGGTCGGTGCGGGCGTGGTGGCGGGGTGCGCCGGGTCCCTGGCGCGCCTCACTGGTCATGTGCGACGGCTGCGGCGGCCGCCTGCCCGGCGATGCCTCCCCGCCGGTGGGGCTCAGCGGGGAGGTGCGCGCGGCCTTCACCCACGCGCGGGGGGTGATGCTCGCCTACGCCGACCCCAGCGGCCCGCGCGCGCTGGCCGTCGGCGCGGTCGGTTCGGTCGGCCCGAGCGGCGAGTTACGCCTGATCGCCGCCTCCGACGCGTGGGAGGCCGCCGAGCGCGACCCCAGGGTGGCGGTCTTCGTCGCGGACCCGCGGGGCCGCAGCTTCTGGGCCGAGGTGCGCGGCATCGCGATCGGCGACACCGAGGCCGGCCTGCTGAGGATCACCCCCAAGCAGGTCGTGGTCGGCGAGTATCCCGGCCGGCACCAGGGCCGTGCCCGCCGAGGCTGAGCGGTCGTCGGGAGCGCGGACCGCCTTGCCCGGCGGTGACATTCCCATGCCCGTCACCTGGCCGGTTCCCGGGGAAGGACGGGCGCGGGGACCGGGGGCTCCCACCCGGCGGGAACACGGGCGCGAACCGCCGCGCGCGGGGCGCGGAGGCGGCACAGGGAAGGGTGTGGCCACCGGTGCGGCACCGGTCGCAGCTCGCTACCTCGAACGTGGATTTCATCCGTTCTCGTCCACGTATCTGATCGTGCCCGCGCGGCGGCGTGGCGCGACGCCCAGGCACGCGCAAACGTCCCCCCGGTGCGGTATAACCGGGGGCGGACCGGGGAGGCGTGATGCGGGAATCCAGCAGGGCCCAGCCGGCGGGGCGCGCGGCCGCACGGGATCTGTTCGAGCGGGTGCGGCTGGGCTACTTCCGGCTCTCGCCGCCTCTGCGCAGGCTGATCTACGTCGCGGTGCTGGTCGGAGCGGTCGGGTTGGCGTTCGGCCTCGGCTGGTCGGTGCTCAACACATTCTTCGTCACGCTGACGCTGCTCGGCTTCGCGGCGCTGACCCTGAGCTTTCCCCGCGCCGCGGCCACCCTGCTCGTGGTGCTCGCCTGGCTGTCGGCGCTGATGATCTTCCAGGGCGCGTCCGGCTGGAACTCGCCGATCCCGACCGCGCTGATGATCCTCGCCGCCCTGGTGGCCGGCGCGGCCCACCTCATCCGCTGGGTCACCCCGTGGGTGAGCACGGCCATGGCACTGGTGCCCGCCGGACTGGTGGCCGTCCTGCTCGGCGTGGTCATCCCCGGGATCGCGCCGGTCACCGCCATCTGGGCCGCGTACGCGGTGGCGGCCGGGGTGCTCGTCCAGCGCTTCCTCCAGGCCCGCCGGGTGCGGGCGGCGTCGGCGGTGGGGGAGCGGAGCCAGGCCGGGCTCAGGGTCCGCGGGGGCGGTGCCCCCGCACCCGCCGCCGTGACCGGCGAGCGGGAGGCGCCGCCGCCCATCTCGGTGGAGGAGGCGCTCGGAGAGCTGGACGCCATGATCGGCCTGGCCCCGGTGAAGGAGCAGGTGCGCTCGATCGCCGCCTCGATCGAGGCGGCCAGGCTGCGCAGGGAGGCCGGATACTCCACCGAGCCACCGATGCGGCACTTCGTGTTCGTCGGCCCCCCGGGCACCGGCAAGACCAGCGTGGCCAGGACCGTCGCGAAGATCTTCTACGCCTTCGGCCTGCTGGAGACCCCCTACGTGGTCGAGGCCCAGCGGGCCGACCTGGTGGGGGAGTTTCTCGGCGCCACCGCGATCAAGACGAACGAGCTGGTCGACCGGGCGCTCGGCGGGGTGCTCTTCATCGACGAGGCGTACAGCCTGATCAACTCCGGTGACGGCCAGCCGGACAGGTTCGGCGCGGAGGCCGTGCAGACGCTGCTCAAGCGGGCCGAGGACGACCGCGACCGGCTGGTCGTCATCCTGGCCGGATACGAGAAGGAGATGGCCGCCTTCCTGTCGTCCAACCCCGGCCTGTCCAGCCGGTTCGCAAGCCGGGTCCGCTTCCCCAGCTACGCCCCCGATGAGCTGCTCCAGATCACCGAGTTGCTGCAGAGGCGCCGGGGAGACCGGATGTCACCGGAGGCCGCGCCCGCGCTGCTCGCCCGATTCGAGGACATCCACCGGCGCTCGATGGTCGACGACCTGGGCAACGCCCGGTTCGTCCGCAGCCTCGTGGAGGCCGCCGCGCAGGCCAGGGACGTGCGCGTGGTGGGGGCGGGTGGCGCGCCCACCACTGAGGACCTGGTCACCACGGCCCTGGAGGATGTCGTCAAGGCCTTCGACGAGCTCACCGCCCGCTACCGGGGCTACCAGGCCACGCCCTCCCTTGAGGAGGCGCTGGCCGACCTCGACCGCATGGCGGGTCTCGAACCGGTCAAACGGCAGGTGCACGCGATCGCCGCGCAGCTCAGAGTGGCCAAGATGCGTCAGGAGCGGGGGCTGCCGACCCCGTCGCAGATGCGGCACTTCGTCTTCGCCGGGCCGCCGGGCACCGGAAAGACCACGGTGGCCCGCATCCTGGGCCGTATCTTCGCCGCGCTCGGCCTGCTCGCCCAGCCCGACGTGGTGGAGGCCCAGCGGGCCGACCTGGTCGGCCAGCACCTCGGCGCCACCGCGATCAAGACGAACGAGCTGGTCGACCGGGCGCTCGGCGGGGTGCTCTTCGTCGACGAGGCCTACGGCCTGGTCAACTCCGGCTACAACGGGGGCGACGCCTTCGGCACCGAGGCCGTGCAGACGCTGCTCAAGCGGGCCGAGGACGACCGCGACCGGCTGGTGGTCATCCTGGCCGGATACGAGCGGGAGATGAACACCTTCCTGTCGTCCAATCCCGGCCTGGGCAGCAGGTTCAGCCAGCGGGTGCGGTTTCCCTCGTACTCCGCCGAGGAGCTCACCGAGATCGCGGTGCTGCTCGCCGACTCCTCGGGTGACAGGTTCGACGACGCCGCCCGGCGTGACCTGGCCGAGGTCTTCGCCTGGGTCTGCGACGAGGGCCTGATCGACGGCCTGGGCAACGGCAGGTTCGCGCGCTCGCTCTTCGAGCGCGCGGCGATGCGCAGGGACGTCCGTCTGGCCGCCCTGGGCGGTGCCACCGCCACCGCCGCCGACCTGACCACCATCACCAGCGTTGACCTGCGCGCCGCCGTGGACGAACTCTCCGGAAAGTGATTCCGGGTCCGACCGGCGCCATCGTCCACTGAGATCCCTCCGATTCGGTACGCTATGCAGCCCATCGGTCGCTGAGTGTAGCAAGATGGTCACTGACAGCGGTGGGGCTCCGGAGGAGGAAAGATGGCGGGATTCCTTGCCCGCAGGCTGCTCAACTATCTGGTGCTGATCGTCGTGGCCACCAGCCTCGCCTACATGCTGGCCGCCTCCGCGCTCGACCCGCGATCCAACTACGAGGGCCGCAACCCGCCGATCCCCCCCGCGGTCGTCGACGCCCGCCTCACCGACCTCAACCTCAACGACCGCACCCCGCTCTTCGAGCGCTACCTGACCTGGGCGGGTGCCCTGGCGCGCGGCGACTTCGGCAGGACGGTGGCCGGCGGCTCGGTCGGCGACGACCTCGGGCGCCGGATCGGCGTCACCCTGCGCCTGATCACGGTCGGGCTGGTCGTCGGCAGTGTCACCGGCGTGCTCGTCGGCGCCTACGCCGCGGTCAAGCAGTACGGCGCCTTCGACCGGCTCTCGACAGGTCTCTCCTTCGTCGTCCTCGCGGTCCCCACGGTGGTGCTGGCCAACATCCTGATCATCGCCGCGGTCCGGTTCAACGAGGCCGTCGGCGCCCAGATCCTCCTCGTCAGCGGAGAGGCGACCCCCGGGCTCCAGGGCGGGTTCGTCGCCGCCGGGATCGACCGGATCCAGCATCTGCTGCTGCCCACGCTGTCGCTCTCGCTCGGCCTGGCCGCCGTCTACAGCCGCTACCAGCGCAACATGATGCTCGATGTGCTCGGCGCCGACTTCATCCGCACGGCCATGGCCAAGGGGCTGAGCCGCCGCGCCGCGCTGACCCGGCACGCGCTGCGTACCGCGCTGATCCCGGCGGTCACCTACTTCGCCTTCACCTTCGGGGCGCTGCTGGTCGGCACCACCTTCACCGAGAAGATCTTCGGCTGGCACGGCGTGGGAGAGCAGCTGGTCGACTCGATCTCCACCAACGACATCAACACCGTCGCCGCGATCAGCTGCTTCGCCGCGCTGGCGGTGCTGCTGGCCGCGTTGGCCTCCGACGTGCTCCACGCCCTCCTCGACCCGCGCGTCCGAGTGGGGTGAGCCGGAGATGACCATCGCCGAGGAGGAGCTCACCGAGCAGCGGGCGTCCGTGGACAGGATCAAGGCGCCCTCACGGCTGCGGGTGGTCATGGGCCGCCTCCTGCGCTCGGGCCGGGGCCGGACCGGCTCCGTGCTCCTCCTGCTGATCTTCCTGCTGGCCTTCGCCGGCCCCTACCTCACCCGCTGGACCTACACCGCCAAGGACTTCACCGCCTTTCTCGCGCCGCCGTCGACCGAGCACTGGTGGGGGACCCTGCAGACCGGCGCCGACGTGTACGCGGTCACACTGCGCGGCATGCGCAGGTCCCTGGTCGTCGGCCTGCTCGCCGCGGTGGTCGGCACCGCGCTCGCGGCCGTGGTGGGTGCCTTCGCCGGATACTTCGGAAGCTGGACCGACCGTTCACTGACCTGGGTGACCGACCTGCTGCTCGTGCTTCCCGCCTTCCTGATCCTGGCGATCATGTCCCCGCTCTTCGCCGGGGGACAGTGGCCGATGTTCGTGCTGGTGCTGGCGCTCTTCCTCTGGATGGTGACCTCGAAGATCGTCCGGAGCATGACCATCTCGCTCAGGGAACGGGAGTTCATCCAGGCGGCCAGGTTCATGGGCGTGCCGCCGACAAGGATCATCTTCCGGCACATCATTCCCAACATGTCCTCGCTGCTGGTCGTCGACGCCACGCTGAACGTCAGCGCCGCGATCCTCACCGAGACGTCCCTCTCCTACTTCGGCTTCGGCATCCAGCCGCCGGACGTCTCGCTGGGCAGCCTCATCGCGGACGGCGCCCAGACGGCGCTCTACGCCCCCTGGACGTTCTGGTTCTGCGCGGGCCTGTTGATCGTCACCGTGCTCGCGGTGAACCTGGTCGGCGACTCCCTGCGCGACGCCTTCGACCCCACGGCCCGCAGAGGTGGGTGAGCGGATGACAGGCGAGCGAACCGCGGACGCGAGATCCCGGAGCGGCCGGACCGGCGGGCAGGGCGCCGGGGCCGGCCCCCTGCCGGTGAGGGCCGGAACCGACCTCGTGCCCGCCGACCCCGTGCTCGAGGTGCGCGACCTCGACGTCACCTTCGGCCTGGGCCCCGGCGCGGTCCGCGCGGTCAGGGGAATGGGTTACGCGATCCGTCCGGGCGAGGTGCTCGGGATCGTCGGTGAGTCCGGCTCCGGCAAGTCGGTCACCTCGCTGGCCGTGATGGGCCTGCTCCCGCCACACGCCCACGTCACCGGGTCGGTGCGGCTGCACGGACAGGAGATCCTGGGCGCCCCGGAGAGGACACTCACCGCGTTCCGCGGCAAGACCATCTCGATGGTCTTCCAGGACCCGCTCTCCGCGCTCACCCCCGTCTACCGGGTCGGCGACCAGATCGCCGAGGCGGTCCGCGTCCACCGGCGGATCGGCGCCGCGCAGGCCGCCAGGCGCGCCGTCGAACTGCTCGACCTGGTCGGCATCCCCAACGCGGCGCAGCGCGCCAGGGCGTTCCCGCACGAGTTCTCCGGCGGCATGCGCCAGCGCGCGGTGATCGCGATGGCGATCGCCAACGACCCCGACGTGATCCTCTGCGACGAACCGACCACCGCGCTCGACGTGACCGTCCAGGCTCAGGTGCTGGAGGTGCTGAAGACGGCGCAGCGGGAGACGGGCGCGGCGATCGTCATCATCACCCATGATTTGGGGGTGGTGGCCGGGTTCGCCGACCGGGTTCTCGTCATGTACGCCGGGCGCCCCGTCGAGGTCGGCTCGGTGGACGAGGTCTACTACCGCACCCGCATGCCGTACACCATGGGCCTGCTCGGTTCGATCCCGCGCCTTGACCGGGGCCGGGAGCAGCCGCTGGTGCCCATCGAGGGCAGCCCGCCGTCACCGGCGGCGCTGCCGCCGGGCTGCCCGTTCGAGCCGCGCTGCCCGATCGCCGTCCCGGCGTGCGCCGAGTCCGAGCCCGAGCCGGTACGGGTGGGCTCGCCCGGCCACCTCGCGGCGTGCATACGCTCCGGTGAGATCGAGGCGGAGGGGTGGTCACCCGCCCAGATCTACGGTGTGCGCGCCATCGCGGGGGAGGCGACCGGCCCCGGTCCCGCCGTCGGCCCCGCTGCCGGTTCCGTCGCCGGGGAGCGGCCACGGCCGCGTGGCGGGCGTGAGGTGGTCCTGGCGGTCGAGGGCCTGGTCAAGCACTATCCCCTGGTGAAGGGGAGGCTCCTGCGGCGGCGGGTCGGCACGGTCCGCGCGGTGGACGGTGTCAGCTTCGACATCCGCGAGGGCGAGACGCTCGGCCTGGTCGGGGAGTCGGGCTGCGGCAAGACGACCACCCTGATGGAGATCCTCGAACTGATCGCACCGCAGAGCGGCGGGATCACGGTGCTGGGCCGCGACACCGCACAGATGAGCACCCGTGACCGGATGGCCGTCCGGCGCGACATGCAGGTCGTCTTTCAGGACCCGCTGGCCTCGCTCGACCCGAGGATGACCGTCTACGACATTCTCGCCGAGCCGCTGCGCACGCACGGCAGCCGCGAGGTGGGGCCGAGGGTCCGCGAGCTGCTCGGCATGGTCGGCCTGGAGGCCGGTCACGCCGCCCGCTATCCGCAGGACTTCTCCGGGGGGCAGCGTCAGCGCATCGGCATCGCCCGCGCTCTCGCCCTGGAACCCCGGCTGGTCGTGCTGGACGAGCCGGTCTCGGCACTCGACGTGTCCATCCAGGCCGGGGTGCTCAACCTGCTGGCGGAGCTGAGGACCCGCCTGGGCCTGTCGTACCTGCTCGTGGCGCACGATCTGGCCGTGGTCCGGCACATCGCAGACCGGGTCGCGGTCATGTACCTCGGCAGGATCGCCGAGATCGGGCAGGCCGGCCGGGTGTACGACACTCCGATGCATCCCTACACGCGGGCACTGCTGTCGGCCGTCCCGCTGCCGGACCCGGTCATGGAACGCTCCAGAAGGCGGATCCTGCTGGAGGGAGACCTGCCCAGCCCGGCCGATCCTCCCTCCGGCTGCCGCTTCCGCACCCGCTGTCCCCTGTTCAGGTCCCTCGACGAGACCGTCAGAAGGCGTTGTGTGGAGGAGGAACCCCAGGTGCGCCGGCTCGGAGACGACCACGGAGTCTCGTGCCACTTCGCCGAGAGGTTCGGCGCCGGATGATCCAGCCGAGTGCCCTTCTGTTCGCCCAGTCGTATCCTCCGGGAGGAAAACAGTGACATCGATCCGGCGCGTGGGCGCGCTCGCCACCGCGCTGGCCGTGGTCCTGGCGGTCTCGCCGGTTCTGACCGGCTGCGGTGGCGGGGGCGGGACGGGGAGCGGGTCCATCTCGGCGATCAAGGCCTACGACGTCAACCCCGTCGCCCGCGACCGGGTCGTGGACGGAGGGGTGCTCCGCTGGGGGCTCAGCGAGTATCCGGCCAACTGGAACCTCAACCATGTCGACGGCAACCTGGCGACGGTCAAGAAGGTCATGGACGCCCTCATGCCCTCGCCGTTCCGCTCCGACGCCAAGGGGCAGATCTCCCCGAACACCGACTACCTGTCGGCGGGCAGGGTCACCTCGGACGGCCCCAGGCAGGTCGTCACCCTGACCCTCGACCCGCGTGCCAGGTGGTCCGACGGCACTCCGATCACCTGGGAGGACTACCGGGCCCAGTGGCAGGCGATGAACGGCCGCAACGGCGACTACCGGGTGGCGAGCACCACCGGCTACCAGGACATCGAGAAGGTGACCAGGGGCAAGGACGACCACCAGGTCGTGGTGACCTTCGCCAAACCCTTCGGCGACTGGCAGTCGCTGTTCGCGCCGCTGTACCCCCGAAGCACCAACGCCACCTCCGAGGCGTTCAACAACGCCTGGCTGAACCGCGTCCCGGTGACCGCCGGCCCGTTCAGGTTCGTCTCGTTCGATCCGACCGCCAAGACCGTCACCATCGCCAGGGACGACCGCTGGTGGGGAGAGCGGGCCAAGCTGGACCAGATCATCTACCGCTCCCTGGAGAGCGACGCACTGGTCGGGGCCTTCAGCAACGGTGAGCTCGACACCTTCGACATCGGTCCGTCCGCGCCCGACTACGCGCGCGTCAAGGCCACCCCGGGCGCGATCGTGCGACAGGCGGCCGGGCCCGACTTCCGGCACATCACGATGAACGGCGAGAGCGCCCTGCTGTCCGACCGGAGGGTACGCAGGGCCGTGGCGATGGGCATCAACCGCCAGGCCGTCGCCCAGTCCGACCTCCAGGGCCTCGACTGGCCGATCGTCCTGCTGAACAACCACTTCTTCATGAACACCCAGGAGGGCTACCAGGACAACGCCGGTGAGATAGGTACTTACAACCCCGTTCAAGCCGGGCGGGAGCTGGACGCCGCAGGCTGGAAGCTGGAGGGGCGGATCAGAAGGAAGGACGGCAGGGAGCTGAACCTGCGCTTCGTCCTGCCGTCCAGCCTGCAGCTCACCAAGTCCGAGGCCGAACTCGTCCAGGACATGCTCGCCCAGATCGGTGTCGGGGTCACTCTCCAGTCGGTACCCACCGATGACTACTTCACCAAATACATAATTCCCGGCAATTACGACATCACCGCCTTCGCATACATGGGCACGCCGTTTCCCGTCTCCAGCGCCTACGGTCAGTACGCCGACGCCACCAGGCGCCCGGACGACACCGGACAGTGGAACGCCAACCTCGGCCGCATCGGCTCCCCGCAGATCGACGCCGCCATGAACAAGGCGACCGCCGCCCTCGCCCCCGGCCGGGCCATCGCCGACACCAACGCCGCCGACAAGCTCATCTGGCAGGCGGTCAACGTGGTGACGCTCTACCAGCGACCGCAGAACGTCGCGGTCAAGAGCACGGTCGCCAACTTCGGCGCCCGCGGCTTCTACGACCTGAGGTACCAGGACATCGGTTTCACCCGATGACGCGGCCGTGCGGGTGGCCCGGTCGGGCGGGGCGTCTCGCGGCCCTCAGGCGGCCGAATACCCGAGGAGCCCGGGAGGCACCCGGCAGCGGGACGGGCGCGCCTTCTGTCGGGAGCGGAGTGTAGAAGTGGGCCATGGTTATCTCGGTTACCTGGCCCCAGGTGCTCGCGTGGCGGTTGAAGCGGCAGTTCGTGGACCCGGCAGACGGGCCGGACACGGTCTCCGTCGTGCGCAGGCTCACCGGGGTGCAGGCGCAGGTGGCCTCCTCCGCCGGCCTGGCGGTGGCCGTGCGGAGCGCGCGGCCGAGACCCGATGAGATCGACGATGCCCTGTGGCGAGACCGCAGCCTGGTCAAGACCTGGACGGCACGCGGCACCCTGCACCTCGTCCCCGCCGACGAGCTGGCCTCCTACGCCGCCGTCCTCGGCTCGTTCCGCAACTGGGACAAGGGCTCCTGGCAGCGGGGCCACGGGGTCACCGCCGCCGAGGTCGCCGCCATCCTCGACGCCGTGCCCAAGGCGCTCGCCGGCCGCGCCCTCACTCGCGAGGAACTGGTCGACGGGGTCATCGAGATCACCGGCGACGCCCACCTGAAGGAGGCGCTCACCTCCGGCTGGGGCGCCCTGTTCAAGCCGCTGAGCTTCCTCGGTGAGCTCTGCTACGGCCCGCCACGCGAGGGGAGGGTGACCTTCGTCAGCCCCCGCGACTGGGTGCCCGGCTGGCCGGCGGAGCTCCCCTCGGCCGCGGAGGGCGGCGTGCGCCTGCTCCGCTCCTTCCTCGGTGCCCACGGCCCGGGCACCCCCGAGACGTTCGACGGCTGGCTCTACCGCGGGGCGGCCCGCAAGGCGACGCTGCGCGGCTGGTTCCGGGACCTCACCCCCGAACTGGCCGAGATCGAGGTCGGCGGCAGGCCGATGGTCATGCTCGCCGAGCACCTCGACGACCTGGCCGGCACCCGGCCCGCCACCGGGGTCCACCTCCTGCCAGGCTTCGACCAGTACATCCTCGCCGCCCCTCGTGACCTGGAGCCCCTCCTGCCCGCCAAGGCGAAGGCGAGGGTCAGCCGGGCCGCCGGCTGGATCTCCCCCGTCGTGATCCACGAGGGCCGGGTGGCCGGGATCTGGGAGGCCAAGGACAAGAAGATCGTCGTCGACCTCCTGGAGGAGGTGCCCGCCGCGGCCCTCGCAGCCGAGACCGAGCGGGTGTCCGAGCTGCTGCGCTGACGGCTCCGGCTTCGAAAGCCGTCACGACCGGGGCTCCCGTGCCCGAAGTGCCCTCCCGCCGGCTCCGTTGAGGAGCGGTTCAGCCGCGGCGGAAGCGTACCCGGTCGCCGGGGCGGAGCTGGGCGGCCCTGGCGAGGCTCGCCGAGGTCAGCACGGCGATGACCGGGTAGCCGCCGGTCGGCGGGTGGTCGGCGAGGAACACGATCGGCTGGCCGCCGGGCGGCACCTGGACGGCCCCGGCCACCATGCCCTCGCTGGGCAGCTCCTCGTCCCGGGCCCGTTCCAGGCGGGCGCCGCGCATTCGCACGCCCACCCGGTTGCTGTCCTGGCCGACCTCGTACGGCTCCGCGCACAGGGTGGCCAGGGCTCCGGGGACGAACCAGTCCTCCCGGGGACCCGGCAGGACAAGCAGGACGCCGGCTCCAAGCTCCGGCGAGGGCGCCGCGTCCACGGTGATCGGCGGCAGGCCGTCCGTCGGCCCCATGGGCAGGACCGTTCCGGCGCGGAGCGGGGCGGGGCCGAGCCCGGACAGCGAGTCGGCCGACCGGCTCCCCATCGTGACGGGCGTGTCGAGGCCACCACGGACGGCGATGTAGGTGCGCAGGCCGGTTTCCGGCGTCCCGGTGCGCAGCTCGCCGCCCGCGGGCACCCAGAAAGGCGCGCACATCCCCTGTAGGGCCGGCACGCCGGGAGCCGCGTCGTCGGCAGTCCCGCGCGCTCGCAGGAGCTCCAGCGGGCAGTCGGCCCCGGTGACGGCGACCCAGGTCCCGGTGGTGAAGCGCAGCCGGGCGCCGCCGAAGGTCAGCTCGATCCCCGCGGCGCCCTCCGGGTTGCCGACCAGGCGGTTGGCCAGCCGCAGGCTCGGCTCGTCCGCGGCACCCGAGCGGGGCACCCCGAGATGGGCGTACCCGGGCCGGCCAAGATCCTGCACCGTGGCGTACGGCCCCGGCGCGATCACCTCGATCATGGCCCGCCGACCGCCAGGAAACGCACCCGCGTCCCCGGCGTGAGCAGGGTGGGCGGGTCGGCGGTCACGTCCCAGACCGCCGTCGTGGAGCGACCGAGCAGCCGCCACCCGCCGGGGGAGGCCGAGGGGTAGACCGCCGAGTAGGGGCCGGCGACCGCCACGGATCCGGCGGGCACCGAGGTTCGCGGGGTGTCCAGCCGTGGCACGCGCAGCGCGGGATCCAGCCCCGTGAGGTAGGCGAACCCGGGGGCGAAGCCCAGCCAGCCCACCACCAGCTCCCGCCCGGTGTGCCGCTCGACCACCTCCCCGGGGGAGAGGCCGCTCAGCGCGGCCACCTCGTCGAGGTCCGCGCCGTCGTACACGACCGGGATGGTCACGGCCGGCGCCGGCGCGGCGGTACCCGCGCCGATCGTGGCCCCCGTCTCCAGCAGGTGAAGGAGCCGGTCCCGCAGGCGCGTCAGGTCGGCCCCCGGCGCGCTGACGAGGACCGTGGTGGGGCCGGGCACGATCTCCACCACCCCGGCCGGCCGATCGGCCCGCAGCAGGGCGTCCAGCCGGTGGGAGATCTCCAGCGAGCCGGTCTCCACCAGCAGCGACCGCTCCCCGGCCCGCCGGATCACCGCCGGCCCCTCAAGTGAAGGACCTCAGCGTCACCCCGGCGTCCACCAGGCCGTCGCGGACGGCCCGGGCCACCAGCACCGCGCCGGGGGTGTCGCCGTGGACGCAGATCGAGCGCGCCTCGACGGGGACCAGCGAGCCGTCCACCGCCTCGACCACTCCCTCGGTCACCATCCGCACCATACGGGCGGCGACCGTACCGGGGTCGTGCAGCACGGCGCCGGGGGAGCGGCGGGAGAGCAGCGTTCCGGCACCGGTGTAGGCGCGGTCGGCGAAGGCCTCGACGACCGTGGTGACCCCCTCCCCGGCGGCGATCTCGTGGACGGCGGAGCCGGGCAGGGTCAACAGCGGCAGGTCCCGGTCGTAGTCGGCCACCGCCGCCACGACGGCCCCGGCCTGCTCGGGGTCGCGGCAGATCCGGTTGTACAGCGCGCCGTGCGGCTTGACGTAGGAGACCCGGCCGCCCATCGCCCTGGCGATGCCGTCCACCGCCCCCAGCTGGTAGAGCACCTCGGCGCAGAGTTCCTCCGGCTCGACGTCCATCTCACGGCGGCCGAACCCGGCCAGGTCCCGGTAGGACACCTGGGCGCCGATCGCGACTCCCCGGTCGATCGCCGCCGCGCACGTGCGGCGAATGGTCAGCGGATCGCCCGCGTGGAACCCGCAGGCGATGTTGGCGCTGGTCACCAGTTCGAGCAGGGCCGCGTCCTCGCCCAGCCGCCAGATCCCGAAGCCCTCGCCCAGATCGGCGTTGAGATCGATCATCATGACTCACCTACACCGGAGGCTCATCGGGAATGTCCGCGATGTCGTCGAGGGCGATGGCCAGCTCCTCGGGGTCGTCGCCGATGCGCTCGGCGATCTCGATCAGCACGTGCAGCACGTCGTGCCGGTCGTGGCCCAGGTCCAGCAGCCGCTGCGCGGCCTCCCAGAGCTGTGGCGGATCGCCCTCCCACAGCCGGGCGGCGATCTCCTCGTGCCAGGCGAGATGCTCGTCGTGGTCGGGCCGGGTGAGCTCGCCCGCGTGGTCGATGCCCAGCAGGATCCGCCGGTCGGCGTCGTCCGCGGGGTTGAGCAGGCCGAGCTGGATCTCGCCGTGCGTGCCCTGCAGGAAAGGGAACGCGAACACCCGCCTGGCCAGTGCCGACAGGTCGCCGTCCGGCAGCAGCCGGTCGAGCAGGTCGCGGTCGAGCCCGAAGGTCGTCGGATCGCGGTAGGACTCGGCGAACTTGCCCGTCGCCTCCCAGACCGCGTCGAGCGTGGCTCGCAGCCCCTCGTCCGGCAGCCCGGTCCGGCCCGCGGCGAAACGCGCCCAGGCGCCCAGCACGTGCGGCACCGCCTCCTGCTCGGCGGTGCTGAGCATCACCTTGCGCGGCAGCCAGTCGAGCAGGAAGGTCTCGCACTTGGTCGGGCTGACCCGGAGTGGACGGCCGAAATCCTGGTCGCAGCCGTAGTCGATGATGTGATCGGCGCATCGGGAGGCCGCGGAGGGGTCGGACAGGTGCTCGGCCGCGTCCGAGGAGAGGAACTCGGCGGCCAGCATCGCCCGGCGGTCGCGGCTGTAGGGGGCCTCGCTGTGCAGCGGGGCCGGCCGCTTCCGGCCGGGCGGCAGCGCCTTGATCCGGGACCTGGCGAAGGCGTGGTAGGCGCTGTAGCTGTCGCTGACTGGCGCGGCCGTCCTGCGGTGGCCGTACTCCGCGGTGGCCTTCATCGCCGATTCGAGCAGCGCCCTGGCCTGCTGCGGCTCGATCTGGCCGAACCTGAGCATCGGGTTGTCCTCGGCCTCGGCCCTGGCCTGTTCCAGCAGCTTGTCGACGTGCGATGAGACCCAGGCGTCACGGGCGATGCCGCGCATGTTGTAGTCGACGATCACGACCAGCGCGTGCCGGTCCTCGCCGCTGTCGGCGCCCCGGTAGCCGAAGGTGCACACCACCGTGTCCTGATCGCCGTAGGCGTCGCGGGAGACGAAGCAGCCGGTCGTCTTGACCGCACCCAGCCGGTCGGCCCAGCGGGGCCTGGCCACACCGCGCTCCATGAGCGCCAGCGCGGCGCCCTCCGCCTTGGCGGCCTGGCGGGCCGTGCCGAGGTAGGCCAGCGCGATCAGCAGGGTGAGCGCGGCGGGCGAGCCGGCCTTGGCCGCGTAGTCGACCAGGCCCTCGCCGAGGACCTGTTCGGCGTCCCCGCGTTTCAGCCGGCGCCCCCACCAGGCTCCGACCATGTCGGAGACCATGAGCTCGGCGTCCAGCGGGCTGCGTACGGCCAGCAGCTCGCGAGCGGCGAGCAACATCTCGGAGAAGACCGCCTCAGGGGACTGGCTCTCTCTGGGGTCTCGACGGTGTCGCCGGCTCAAGCAGTCTCAGCCTCCCCCGTCGGCCGCGTGAGCTCAGCGCGGCCGTCGCCGTGCGGATCGGCCCGCTCGCCTCGCTCGCTCACGTCCCAACCTTCTCGCATTCCCGGTCCAAACGGTGCGTAGAGACGGCCGGGTTCCCCGATGCTACCGGGGACCGCGGGGCGGCGGCGCGGAGTTGACAAGGGCGAGTAGATGCTCGCGGGCGACGCGCTCGACGACCTCGGGCGTCGCCTCGATGCCGAGGTGCTCCGCGCAGGCACAGACCTCGGTCACGCACCTGCCGACGGTCTCGACGGGAACGGTCAGGAACTCGGCGGCCAGGTGAGATGTCACCGGCTCGTGATAAGTCGTTGAAGGCCCGGTGGAGCGGGTGGCGAGAACGGGCATGGATGTCGCATTCCTCCGGAGTTTCCCGGGAGCATCCCCCGGATATGTCGGCGGGGACGTGCGTTCTCATTCCACAACTTATCTCGGGAGTGTCAACCCTCGGCGCCCTGATATGGGAAGCTGACCCCGTATCTTGACTGAATCCTGCAACAGTGGAGTAAGCGAGTGTTCCCGAAGAGGGAGCCGAATTGACGGCGAGTCAGTAGCCTGATCTCGCCTGCAAGCCCGACGGAGATGAGGTGGGCAGTTGCCGGGACGGTCCGGCGCGATCCTGCTAGGGTCCTGGCCGCAAACGTTCGAAGGCGCAACGCCGACTGGTCGCCGCCCGTACGGGAGCCCCGGCGTGTCGGCCCGGGGATCCCGGTCATCGGAGCGGTGGCGTTCCCGGGGTGTGCTGACCGCATCTTGGGCGGGGCTTCCGTCCGCGCCTGCCCATCGCCGATGATGTACTCCAGGATCCGGTCCCCCGGAGCCGCGCTACGCCAATTCGCAAGTTTGGAGATGTGCCTCGTGGGAGACCCTGGCACGCGACGGAGGTGCCGACCATGAGCGCCGAAACCTCCGTGCCCCGTCCCCGGGAGTCGGGTGTGGACATCTCAGACTCCGGCCTGCTGCAGGGCCTGCTGTCACAGTCGCCGTTCGCCTTCGCGTTCTTCGACCCCGGAGGTCGCTTCGAGCGTGTCGACGAGGTCTTCGCCAACGTGGTCGGCCTGCCCGCCGAGCGTCTGGTCGGCCGGGCCCCCGGTGAGTTGCTCTCCGCCGACCTGACCGCCCTGATCGAGGGCTCGGTGCGGAGCATGGTCGCGGGGGCCTCGGTCGACGGCGACCAGCGGATCCGGGTGCGCACCGCCGGTGGTGAGACCCACCACTGGTCGCTGACCTTCTCCCCGATCCACGACGACAAGGGCGCATTGCGTGCGATCTGCCTGGTCGGCGTCGACATCACCGACAGCAGGCAGGTCGAGGAGGATCTCAGGCGCAGCGAGGAGCGATACCGCTCGCTGGTCGAGGCCCAGTCCCAGCTGGTCTGGATCACCGCGCCCAACGGCGTCGTGGAGGAGGACGCGCCGCAGTGGCGGGCCATCACCGGCCAGGGGCTGGAGGAGTACCTGACCCACGGCTGGCTGGAGGCCGTCCACCCGGACGACCGCCCGCACACCGAGGAGGCCTGGCGTGAGGCGCTGCGCGGCCGGATCATGTTCGAGTGGAGCTACCGGGTCCGCACCCGGGCCAGCGGCTATCGGCACTTCGAGGTGCGCGCCGTCCCGATCATCCGGCACAACCGGGTCGTCGAATGGGTGGGGGCCAACACCGATGTCACCCCGCAGCGCGAGGCCGAGGAGATGCGGGGCCGCCTGACCGATCAGCTCGGCGCCGCGGCCCTGCGGACCGCGCGCCTGCAGGGCGCCACGGCGCTGCTCGCCGAGGCGCTCACCGTCGAGCAGGTGGTCCAGGTCATCATCGACGTGGGTCGTACTGCGCTGGCCGCCGACCGGTCGGCGGTGGCGCTGCTCGACGTCGACCGGGCCGCGCTGAAGCTGGTCAACAGCGGTGGCATCCCCGACGTTCCGGGCGCGCCCGGCGAGGAGATCCCGCTGTCGCACTCCAGCGTGATGACCATGGCGGTCAACAGCCGGCGCCCGGTCTTCGCCGAGTCGCCGGACAGCCTGCGGTCCCAACTGGTCGACGCGGGCGGCGACGACGACAGCATCACCGGTTTCATCGCCCACAGTGACGAGCGGGCCTGGGTGGGCCTGCCGCTGCTGGCCGCGGGTCGCGCGCTCGGGGCACTGAGATTCTCCTTCACCCGCCCGCAGAAGATCTCCCAGGAGGACGGGGTGTTCCTGGAGGCGCTCGCCGGGCAGTGCGCCCTCGCCGTGGAGCGGGCCACCCTGTTCGAGCGCGAGCACCGCACCGCCGAGACGCTCCAGCGCAGCCTGCTGCCCGATCGCCTGCCGGTGGTCAGGGGGCTGGTCCTGGCCCAGCGGTTCCGCTCGGGAAGCCGCCATGTGCAGGTCGGCGGTGACTGGTACGACGCGTTCGTGCTCCAGGACGGCCGGGTCGCGGCGGTGGTCGGCGACGTCATGGGCAAGGGCGTCAAGGCCGCGGCGGGGATGGGCCGCATCCGCAACGCCATGCGGGCCCTGGCGTTGACCAACCCGCCGCCCGCGGCGGTCCTCACCGGCCTCGACCGGGTCTTCGAGGCGACCGAGGAGGAGGAGCAGGTCACGACCCTCGCCTACATGGTCGTCGAGCCCGGGACCGGAGAGGGCACGCTGGCGCTGGCCGGTCACCCGCCGCCCCTGCTGGTCTCCCCTGAGGGCGTGCCGATACTGTGTGACGGCGAGCCGGGCACCCCGCTGGGCTGGCCCACGAGTCGCAGGCAGTTCAGGTTCTGTGTCCCGCCGGGCCACACCGCCGTCCTGTATTCGGATGGTCTGGTGGAGAACCGGAAGCGTGGTCTTGATGCCGGACTCGCTGATCTTTGCTCTGTTGTGACCGAAGCGCCAGCCGAAGTGGTCGGAAGCCCCCACATGTTGCTAGATTTCCTTGTCGACCGGATGTTGTCTGGGTATGAGCAGGATGACGACGTCACGGTGCTCGCGATTCACGTTCCCGCCGCCACGAAGAGTGACTGAATGAAACAGTCATAACGGTTGCTTTCGGGTATCGGTGCCTCGCTTCCGTACGCACTACTCTCTTGGTCGGCCTAGGGTGGAGGGCAACCGCCAGGAGGCGGCCGTATGGATCACGGTGTCATGCCACAATGCTGGACAGGTGCGTCGCGGTTCGCGCGGCCTCGCTAACCACAACTAGAGGTAGAAGTGCCCCTAGTTGGGCATCTGGGTCCATTCTCGTCTCGCTTTCCTTCGAGAGGTGTTCGTGTCGCCTGCAAGTTCGACTCGCTCGAAGCCATCCGAGCTGAACGAGCCCGTCATTCAGCAGCTGATGGAGCGGGGGCGCTCGCAGGGGTTCCTCGAGTCCGAGGATGTCCGCAAGGCCGTCGAGGAAGCGGACATTCCGATGGCGCAGGTCGCTGGAATCCTGCGAAGCCTCAGCAAAGAGGGCATTACCGTACGGCTGACTGCCGAGGACTCCGCGGCTCCCAAGAAGTCCCGCACTCCGGCCAAGCGCCGCACTGCCCCGGCCGCGCCCGCCGCCGTCAAGAAGACCAAGACCGCCGCAGCGGCCAAGGAGCAGCCGGAGACCGTCACCGCGGTCGTCGGCGGTTCTGAGCCCGCGGCAGCGGCCAAGAAGCCCGCTCCCGCGGCCAAGAGGCCCGCGGCGCCGGCCAAGAAGGTCGCTCCGGCTGCCAAGAAGCCGGTTCCGACCCCGCCGAAGAAGGCTGGTCCCGAGGTAGCCGCTCCGGCTCCCGCGTCCGAGTCGAAGTCGCTCGCCGGCGATGACGACGAGGTCATCGAGCTCGAGGACGTCGAGCTCGAGGACTTCGACCTGGAGGCCGTCGCCGAGGTCGAGGTCGAGGTCGAGGTGGAAGCCGAGGCCGAGGCCGAGGAGGAGCCCAAGGCCGAGGCCATCGAGGTCAACGAGGATGAGGTCCTCATCCTCTCCGACGACGACGATGACGCCCCGGTGCCGCAGGTCGCCGCCGCCGGCGCCACCGCCGACCCGGTCAAGGACTACCTCAAGCAGATCGGCAAGGTCCCCCTGCTCAACGCGGAGCAGGAGGTCGAGCTCGCCAAGCGGATCGAGGCCGGTCTGTTCGCCGAGGAGCAGCTGGGAACCGACGGCGAGAGGCTTCCGGTCGACGTCCGCGCCGAGCTGGAGTGGATCGCCGAGGACGGCCGCCGGGCCAAGAACCACCTGTTGGAGGCCAACCTCCGTCTCGTGGTCTCGCTGGCCAAGCGCTACACCGGCCGCGGCATGCTCTTCCTGGACCTGATCCAGGAGGGCAACCTGGGCCTGATCCGCGCGGTGGAGAAGTTCGACTACACCAAGGGCTACAAGTTCTCCACCTACGCCACGTGGTGGATCCGGCAGGCGATCACCCGAGCCATGGCCGACCAGGCGCGGACCATCCGCATTCCGGTCCACATGGTCGAAGTGATCAACAAGCTGGCCCGCGTCCAGCGGCAGATGCTTCAGGACCTGGGGCGCGAGCCCACTCCCGAGGAGTTGGCCCGCGAGCTCGACATGACCCCCGAGAAGGTCGTCGAGGTCCAGAAGTACGGTCGCGAGCCGATCTCCCTGCACACCCCGCTGGGTGAGGAGGGGGACAGCGAGTTCGGTGACCTCATCGAGGACTCCGAGGCCATCGTCCCCGCCGACGCGGTCAGCTTCACGCTCCTGCAGGAGCAGCTCCACTCCGTTCTGGACACGCTGTCCGAGCGCGAGGCGGGCGTGGTCTCGATGCGTTTCGGCCTGACCGACGGCCAGCCGAAGACGCTGGACGAGATCGGCAAGGTTTACGGGGTGACGCGCGAGCGCATCCGGCAGATCGAGTCCAAGACCATGTCCAAGCTCCGCCACCCGTCCCGGTCGCAGGTCCTGCGTGACTATCTTGACTGAGGCTTTCTGACAGAGGGCCCGCACTGTCCGGTGCGGGCCCCACGTCATTAACGCCGGTGTAATAGGCCGGTAGCACGGGGTGTGAAACGAACTTCTAGGCTCCCGCCTCATGGGTGTGGCCGAAGTTGACAGGATTCGCGCCCGGAGGCTGCGGGTGATCGTCGATCGTCCGTGGGCGGACGTGATGCTCGACGACGCGGTCGCCGCGGTGCGCCGGAGGGTGTTCGAGAGCGGTACGTTCACGCTCGGCGCGGCCCGTGGCGATCCGGAGAGACGCGCGCTCAGGGTCGAGGCGCTGGCCAGGGCGGCCGTCGGCCACAGTGGCGCCATTGAGGCGCTGGCGCTCCATGACCGGGCCAACCCCGACCTGTGGCTCTGGCTCGGGCGTACCCGCATCGAGGAAGCCTGGACGATCAAGCCGGATGTCAAGGCCCGGGCCGTGCAGGCGCAGCGTCTGCAGGCGTTCCAGGCGGCGATGGAGAGAGCCAGGCAGCCGCTTTTCACCGCGGCGGCGCTCGTGCCGTCCGATCCGGTGCCCTGGGAGTCGATCATGTGGCTCTATCTCGGTCTCGACCGGCCGCGCCAGGAGAAGGACGCGGTCTGGTTCGAAACCGTTCGCCGTTATCCGACGCTGTTCCCGGCCAATGTGGCCAGGCTCATGACGCTGTCACCGGCCTGGGGCGGCAGTGCCCAGGAGATGCTGGAGTTCGCCAGGCAGGCCGTGTCGCGGGCGCCCGACGGGGACCCGATGGCGGCCCTGCTGCCGCTGGCGCACTTCGAACAGGTGGCCGCCGAGCGGTCCCCGATGTCGCGCGGAGGCTGGTTCTCGGACGGGGCGCTGCGCGAGATCGTCTCGCACGCGGGCCGCTGGCTGGGCGGCGACAGCCATCCACGGTCGATAGAGGCGCACAACCTGTTCGGGGCCGCCTTCTACCTGGCGGACCTGCGCAGGCCCGCGCGTGGGCACCTGACGCGTACCGGGGGCAGGGTCAGCCGGTTGCCGTGGTCCTATCTGGGTGATCCCGCTCAGCAGTTCGAGCGGGCCTGCGGGCGGCTCCGCCTTGTCCCGGCGTGAGCGGGGGCGAGACGTGCACGCCGGATCACGCGTGCCGCCCGGTCTTGCCATGGGCCATAAGGGAAATGTGGTGAATATCACACCGTCACGTTGAGTATCCATGACTGCCTCCCCCTGGGAGGTGGACAGAGAGTGACGGAGTGCCCGAGGTGGTCCAGGACCTTCGTGAGTTCCTCGGGGCTCTGTGGATCGACGTCCCCCTCCAGCAGCGAGCGGGCTATGACGCCGCGAGTGGCCTTCGCCATGTGGCTGACGACCTTCCCCTCCTTGAGCACCCGCACCGCCACCGCCCTGCCGCCCGGCTGCCACGCCGTCGCGTAGGTGCCCGAGCGCAGGTCGACCACCAGACCGGGCTCGGCGTCGAGCAGCGGGGTGACCGATCGGCGCCAGAAGGCGCCAAGACCGCCGAGCGGCGGCAGCCGCACCCCCATCGACAGCCGGTACGGGGGTATGCGGTCGCCGATCCGCAGCAGACCCCAGAGGCCGGAGAAGATCAGCAGACTCTCCGAAGCCCGTGCCGCGGCCTCGGGGGAGAGCGAGGCCAGGTGAAGGTTGTCGTAGAGCACGCCGGTGTACAGGTCGGCCGCGGCCAGCGTGGGCGCGGTGCGCAGCAGCAGGTTCTTGCCGATCTCGCCTGCCTGTCCTGGCGACAGCCCGAGCACCTCCCGTGCGGCGGGACCCTCGCACAGGGCGATGAGCACGTCCAGGACGCGCTGCCTGGACGGGGTGAGGGCGGGGAAACTCAGCCGGGGCAGGTCGAGGGCGGGGCCGTCACCCAGCGCGGCCTTTCCCTCGGACGGAGGCAGCAGAATCAGCACACTCACCGAGCGTAGTGCGGCGACCGAGGGGTTAGGATCCTGCAGCATGATCGATGAGGTCTTCGACCGGCTGGTCGACCAGGCCTGGCCGGCGATTCACCGGGTGGACGCGGGTGGTTGGATCCTGCGCGCGGCGGACGGGGTGACCAAGCGGGCCAACTCCGTGCTGCCGCTGGGTGAGCCGGGGAATCTGGAAGCGGGCGTCGAGGCGGCGGAGAAGTTCTACGCCGACCGGGGTCTGCCCTGCGTCTTCTCGGTGGGAGGTGGCGCCACGCCCGGCCTGGACGCGTTACTGCACGCGCGTGGCTATCGGGTGGTCGATCCAACGCTGGTCATGACGGTGAGCCTGGTGCCCGAGGCGCCCTGGAACGGCGCCGGCGCGTCGCAGGAAGAGGTCGATCTCGCCGAAGCGCCCTCGAGGGCGTGGTTGGACGCCTGGTGGAGCGTGGACGGGAGGTCCGGTGGCGACGGTCTGGCGACGGCCGTGCGGATCCTCACCGGTGTGCCCGCCACATACGCCTCGCTCGGCGAGGAGGCCGTGGGGCGGGGTGTGGTTCAGGGGGAGTGGTTTGGGATCTACTCCATGGCAGTGGTGCCGCACGCGCGGCGCAAGGGCCACGGGCGGAAGGTGTTACGCGCCCTGCTCACACATGCGCGAGAGCAGGGCACGCAGCGGGCATATTTAGTAATGGTGGAGTCGAACACGGTGGCCAGGGCGCTCTACGAGCGCCACGGCTTCACAGTGGCGGGCCGATATCACTATCGGGTCCGCTGATGGCTCCATCCGTCTGGTTATCGTTCGTCGTTGCCTGCCGTTGCCGGAGCGTCACTGAGACGCGCAGACTCGTCCTGGATGTTGGCACCCTTGTCTCTCAGCACGGCTACGTGCTGACGCCCGTGGTGGGCGCAGAACAGCAGCTCCCCACCTACGGGCAGGGTCGCGCGGATGTAGGCCTGGGCGCCGCACCGGTCACAGCGGTCCGCAGCGGTCAGCTGCTTGGCGGGGGCGAGGGTTCCAGTCACGTATCGCCTTTCAGGTCATCCCCTGAGGTGGAGGATCTGGCGTCAGTCACTTGAGAGAACATCTAACCCGATACGAACGTTCCCAACCGACCCCCTGCTACGCCCAGAGCGGAAAGCAGCCGAAAGTAGCGATGATCACGCTGGATGTAACGCCGTTGTCCACCGGATGGCAAGCTTGTACGCGTCGTGGCGGGAAGAACGGTAAGCTGCGCACACGTGTTCGACAGAGCTGGGAGTGGGTGTGACCGCAGTTAGCGCGGAGACGGGTTATACGGCCCGCCACCTGTCGGTGCTGGAGGGGCTCGAAGCCGTCCGCAAACGCCCCGGTATGTACATCGGGTCAACCGACAGCCGCGGTCTCATGCACTGCCTGTGGGAGATCGTGGACAACGGGGTCGACGAGGCCCTGGCTGGCTACTGCACCCGCATCGAGGTCGAACTCCACGCCGACGGCTCCATCGAGGTCCGTGACAACGGCCGGGGCATCCCCGTCGACATCGAGCCCAAGAGCGGTCTGGCGGGCGTCGAGCTCGTCTACACCAAGCTGCACGCCGGCGGGAAGTTCGGCGGCGGTTCCTACGGCGCCTCCGGTGGCCTGCACGGCGTCGGCGCCTCCGTGGTCAACGCCCTCTCCTCGCGGCTGGACGTCGAGGTCGACCGTGACAGCCGGATCCACGAGATCAGCTTCCGCAGGGGCGTTCCCGGCGTCTTCGACGGCGACGGGCCCAAGGCCAAGTTCAAGAAGAAGTCGGGGCTGCGTGACGGCGGCGCCGCCGCGAAGAACGTCACCGGCACCCGCGTGCGCTTCTGGGTCGACCACCAGATCTTCCTCCCCGAGGCCGAGGTCTCCCTCGACGAGATCCACGTCCGCCTGCGCCAGACCGCGTTCCTGGTCCCCGGCCTGACCCTGGCCGTGCGTGACAGTCGCGGCGAGGAGGCGGCCGAGGAGGAGTTCCACTTCGACGGCGGCATCTCGGAGTTCACCGAGTTCCTCGCCCGGGACGAGGCGGTCTGCGAGGTGCTGCGCCTGCGGGGCATGGGCCACTTCCACGAGACGGTCCCCGTCCTCGACGACCTGGGGCACATGACCCCGACCGAGGTCCAGCGCGAGCTCACCGTGGACGTGGCGGTGCGCTGGGGCAAGGGCTACGACAGCACGGTCAGGTCCTTCGTCAACGTGATCGCCACCCCCAAGGGCGGCACCCACGTCAACGGCTTCGAGCGCGCCCTCGTCCGCACCCTGAACGAGCAGCTGCGCGAGACCCGCCTGCTCAAGAACGGCGACGCCCCGGTCACCCGCGAGGACATCATGGAGGGTCTCACCGCGGTGGTGACCGTCCGGGTGCCCGAGCCGCAGTTCGAGGGCCAGACCAAGGAGGTCCTGGGCACCTCGGCGGCCTCCCGGATCGTCGCCCACGTCGTCTCGCGTGAGCTCAAGGAACTGCTCGCCAACCCGTCGCGCACTGTGAAGCCACAGCTCCGCGCGGTCCTGGAGAAGATCGTCGCGGCGGCCAAGGCCCGTATCGCCGCCCGGGAGCACCGCGACAACCAGCGCCGCAAGACCGCCCTGGAGAATTCGGCGCTCCCCGCCAAGCTGGTCGACTGTCGCAGCGACGAGGTCGACCGCAGCGAGCTGTTCATCGTCGAGGGTGACTCGGCGCTGGGCACCGCCCGTGCGGCCCGCGACTCGGAGTTCCAGGCGCTGCTGCCGATCCGGGGCAAGATCCTGAACGTGCAGAAGGCGTCCGTCGCGGACATGCTCAAGAACGCCGAGTGTGCCGCGATCATCCAGGTCATCGGGGCGGGTTCCGGCCGATCCTTCGACATCGAGGCGGCTCGCTACGGCAAGGTCATCCTGATGGCCGACGCCGATGTCGACGGGGCGCACATCCGCTGCCTCCTGCTGACCCTGTTCCACCGCTACATGAAGCCGATGGTCGAGGCCGGGCGCGTTTTCGCCGCCGTGCCGCCGCTGCATCGGATCGAGGTCATCAACCCCAGCCGCGGTCACGGCAAATACCTCTACTGCTACTCCGACGCCGAGCTGCACAAGGTGCTGCGTGATCTGGAGCGCAGGGGTAAGCGCTGGAAGGACCCGGTCCAGCGGTACAAGGGCCTGGGCGAGATGGACGCCGACCAGCTGGCCGAGACGACCATGGAGCCCCGCCACCGCACCCTGCGCAGGGTCCGCATCCAGGACATCGAGGAGGCCGAGCGTATCTTCGCCCTCCTGATGGGCAGCGACGTGGCCCCGCGCCGGGAGTTCATCGTGAGCAGCGCGGCCGAGATCGACCGCGACCACATCGACGCGTAGCGGGGCCGGATCCCGAGGCTCAGATCTCGACCGGCATCAGCCTGCCGGTGCGCACGTCGTAGATGGCGCCGCCCACCGGCATGCCCGCCGGAAGGAACGGGCTGGTCCTGATCCGGGTGAGGTCGTGGCGTAGCGCCGCGTCCTGGTCGGGGACGGTGTGGAAGTCCAGGCTCCGGGTGTCGACACCGCGGCGGGCGGCGATCGCATGCACCTCGTCGTCGGTGACCTTGGTCATGCCGCAGTCGGTGTGCGGCATGACCAGCACCCGCTCCACCGCCAGCAGGTTGACCGCCAGGACGAGCGTACGCAGCACGTCGTCGGTCACCCTGGCTCCGGCGTTGCGGAGGATCTTGGCGTCGCCCGGTTTCAGGCCGAAGAGACCCAGCGGATCGATCCGGGAGTCCATGCAGGTGACCACCGCAAGACCGCGGGCCGCCTTGCCGGTCAGTTCCGCGTCGGTGAACGTGGCGGAGAACTCCTTGTTGGCGGCCAGCAGGTCGTCAAAGGCACTCACGTACGCATCCCTCGGTCGATGGAGTTAACGGACTAATGATGCGTCATGCCCGTTTGGTGAGAGTTGTCGGGGGCGCCTCAGGTGACGACTTCACCAAGATCCCACCACCTGGACTCACATTGAGTGATGATGTCGTCACTCAAAGTCCGGGAGGTGGAGAGGGTTATGAGCAGGACGGAATCGCTGGCCGACTATCTCCGTGACCAGGGCAGGCGGAGGCTGGACCGGGTGGAGTCCAGGGACGGGGGGCGCAACGCGCGCTCGGCGCTGGCCCTGCTCGACGCGGCGGCCTACACCCGGTCCCTGAAGGAGGACGACCCGTTCGTGGCCGTCCTCGTGGAGGCGGGGTGTTTTGGGCCGTACGGGGCCGGTGGGTTCGATCCGCCGGATCGTGTCGCCCGGGTCATCCGCTTCTGGGAGTCGGGTGAGCCCTGGCAGTTGCTGATGGCCATCAGGTTCGCACTCCAGGGGGCGCTCACCTGAGATCCCGAGCGCCGCGGGAGGGGCACGCCCCGAAACCCGGGACCTGCCGGGTGGCGCCGCGGGGGCCGGAGGACGCGACGCCTGCGCCCGGTGCGCGGGACCCGTCATCCCCGCCGACACCGAGGAGCCCCCGTCGTCCTGACGGGGGCTCCTCGGGGTCCTGCGCGGGGGATGAGGATCATTCCGGGGAGGTGGCCGCCCCCTGGTCCTGCCGGCCGTCCTCGGCGCACAGAGAGCCGCCCACGGCGGACACCGTGTGGGTGAGCCGGACCCCGGAGCCGTCGCGGCGGCCCAGTTCCTCGGGGAGCGGCACGGGCTTGCCGACGGCCGAGACCGCGCGGGCCGGGCCGGGGCCCGCCCAGGCGAGCAGCAGGACGTCCTCGCCCTTGAGGAACCGCTGGACGCGGACACCGCCGGTGCCGCGGCCCTTTGGCGGGTATTCGGCGAAGTCGGAGATCTTGGCGCCACCGATCTGGGTGCCCGGCAGTGCGGTCGAGGAGCCGGCGATCGTCACGACCTGCGACTCGCGGGAGGGGTCGACCGCGCCGAACCAGATCACCACGGCGTCTCCATCCAGCCGTACGCCGGCCATGCCGCCCGCCGGGCGGCCCTGCGGGCGGACCGCGGAGGCGGGGTAGCGCAGCAGCTGGGCCTCAGAGGTGATGAAGACCAGGTCGTGGTCCTCGCTCGTCAGCTCCACCGCGCCCACCACGGTGTCGCCGTCCTTGAGGCCGATGACCTCGAAGTCGTCGCGGTTGGCCGGGTAGTCGGGGACGACCCGTTTGACCACGCCCTGCGCGGTGCCCAGTGCCAGGCCGGGCCCGTCGGGGTCGAGCGAGCCGACGCCGACGACGGTCTCACCCGGGTTGAAGGTGACGTATTCGGTGACCGGATGGCCTCCGGACAGCGACGGCGGGTTGGCCGAGCGGGGCAGCGTGGGCAGGTCGACCACCTGGACCCGGATCATCCGCCCCTGGTTGGTGACCACGCCCACCTCTCCCCTGACCGTGCTCCGCACCGCGGAGACCAGCACGTCGTGGGCCGAGCGGTCACCGTCGCCGGCCAGTGGCGAGGCGTCGGCCGTGCGGGCCAGCAGTCCGGTGGACGAGAACAGCACCAGGCAGGGGTCGTCGGCGACCTCCAGGGGGACCGAGACGTTCCTCGCCACCCCCGAGGACTCCAGCAGCACCGTGCGGCGCGGGGTGCCGAAGGTCTTGGAGATCTGGGCGAGCTCGTCGGAGACGACCTTGCGGAGCCTGTCGTCGGAGGACAGGATCGCGGTCAGCTCGGCGATCTCGTCACGCAGCGTCTGGCTCTCGCGGTCGAGCTCCAGCTTGTCGTAGCGGGTCAGGCGGCGCAGCGGGGTGTCGAGGATGTAGTTGGCCTGGATCTCCGACAGCTGGAATGCCTGCGTCAGGCGCTCGCGGGCCTGGGCGGAGTCATCGGAGGAACGGATGACCCGGATCACCTCGTCGATGTTGAGCAGGGCGACGATGAGGCCCTCGACGAGGTGCAGCCGCTCCTCGCGCCTGCGCCTGCGGTACAGCGAACGGCGGCGGACCACGTCGATACGGTGGTCGACGTAGACCTGGAGCAGCTCGCGCAGGCCCAGCGTGCGCGGCTCGCCGTCGACCAGCGCGACGTTGTTGATGCCGAAGGTCTCCTCCATCGGGGTGAGCCGATAGAGCTCCTCCAGCACGGCCTCGGGGATGAAGCCGTTCTTGATCTCGATGACCAGGCGGAGGCCCTTGTGCCGGTCGCTGAGGTCCTTGAGGTCGGAGATGCCCTGGAGCTTCTTGGCGGTGACCAGCTCCCTGATCTTGGTGACCACGCGCTCGGGACCGACGTTGAAGGGCAGTTCGGTGACGACGATGCCCTTGCGGCGGGGGCTGACCTGCTCGATGGCGCACTTGGCGCGCATCCGGAAGGTGCCGCGGCCCTTGGCGTACGCGTCGCGGATGCCGTCGAGGCCGATGATCGTGCCGCCGGTGGGCAGGTCGGGGCCGGGGACGAACCGCATCAGGTCGTCGAGCGTCGCCTCCGGCTTCTTGATCAGGTGGCGGGCGGCGGCGACGACCTCGACGAGGTTGTGCGGCGCCATGTTGGTGGCCATCCCGACCGCGATGCCGGTGGCCCCGTTGACCAGCAGGTTGGGGAAGGCCGACGGCATGACCGTGGGCTCGGTCTCCTGGCCGTCGTAGTTGGGTTTGAAATCGACGGTGTCCTCGTCGATCGACTGGACCACGGCCATGGCCGCCGAGGCCAGCCGGGCCTCGGTGTAGCGCATCGCGGCGGGCATGTCGTCGGGGGAGCCGAAGTTGCCGTGCCCGTCGATGAGCGGCAGGCGCATCGAGAACGGCTGGGCCATCCGGACCAGCGCGTCGTAGATGGCGGTGTCGCCGTGCGGGTGGAGCTTGCCCATCACGTCGCCGACGACGCGCGAGGACTTGACGTGGCCCCGGTCGGGCCGGAGGCCCATCTCGCTCATCGAGTAGAGGATGCGGCGCTGGACCGGCTTGAGGCCGTCCCTGGCGTCCGGCAGCGCACGCTGATAGATGACCGAGTATGCGTATTCGAGGAAGCTGGTGCGCATCTCGGTGGAAACGTCGATGTCGACGATCCGCTCCTCGAAGCCCTCGTCGGTCGGGGGTGTGGTCGTCCGTCGAGCCATCTGATTTCCTGCGCGCGCGCCCCGGCCGTCAGGCCGGGGGGAGGCGCATCCTCCTTCTGTCTTCGTGGTCGAACCGCCTGCACCGGCTCCTCTGGGAGCCTCGGGCCGGTATGGTACCGAGACTCGATACCATACCCAGCTCATCCGACACCTTCGGGCCTTCCCCGGCCTGCCGCCGAGGGCTACCGCCGTTCCGGGCGGGGTGTCAGGGAGTGTCGCGGGTCCTGGGGCCCGCCCCGGGCCAGGGGCCGGGGGTCTCCCCCTCGTACTCGTCGTCGGGCACGTTCAGTTTGGTGTCGTAGATCCTGAAGCCGCGGGCCTGATAGTTGGCGAGCGCCACCGGGCTGTCGAGGGAGCAGGTGTGCACCCACACCCGCCGGGTCGGCTCCCGGCCGGGCTGCCGGTCGGCCAGGTCCCAGGCCCTGGCGGTGCCGACCTCCAGCAAATGGCCGCCGACGCCTCTGCCGATCGCCCACGGCAGGAGGCCGAAGCAGGTGATCTCGACCGTGGCGTCGTCCTGGGGGGCGAGCTCGACGTAGCCCGCGGGGGTGCCGCGGTGGTAGGCCACCCACGTCTCCACGCCGCCCTCCAGCCAGTCGCTCCATTCAAGCCAGGTCCACGGCAGCCGGTTGGTCCAGTGCCATTCTCCGCCGACGGCCGTGCTGAGGAACCGGCTGAACTCGGGCGAGGGCACCTCGGCGTGTACGACGTCGACCTCGATCGACGGCGACTTGGCGGGCAGCAGGTCCGAGCGTGAGGTCTGTTCGAGATACCAGGTGGTGACGTCCATAGTGGATGCATCAAACCATGGCGCGGAGCCTGCCGGTTCCCCCGCTCCCCGCCGACCCGGCGCGACCTCCTCGCGAGGGGGTCCGCAGTGGGCGGGGTCCGCCCTCGACCGGCACCGGTCCGGAGCGTATTCTTTACCAAGCAATTGCTTGTTTTAGTGGATCGGGCTAGGCTCGGAAAGAGGGCTGGGTAAGGATGACCTAACCTTCGCGAATGCCGTGCGGCCACGATGGAGGGGCGTCCGAAGATGATTGAGTTCAAGCCCGTGACCAGGCACATCGGCGCCGAGGTGAGCGGTGTCGACCTGCGCAAGCCGCTGTCGGAGGGGGAGGTCCAGGAGATCCGGCGAGGCTGGCTGGAGCACAAGGTTCTCTTCTTCCGCGACCAGCACATCAGTGACGAAGAGCACATCCGCTTCGCGGAGAACTTCGGCTCGATCAACCACCCCGCCTTCAAGAAGGACGGTGGCACCGCCATCCACGTCCTCGACCAGACCGACCCCAAGGGCGAGGGCGGCGACGAGTGGCACAGCGACAACACCTTCGAGCCGGTCCCGCCGATGGGCTCGCTGCTGCGCTGCGTGCAACTGCCCTCCATCGGCGGTGACACCCTCTGGGCCAACGCCCACCTGGCCTACGAGACGCTCTCGCCGCCCATCCAGCGGCTCTGCGACGAACTCACCGCGATCCACGACATCACGGCCTCGATGAAGAAGGCCATCTCCAAGGGGCACGACTTCGACCTCGAGCAGGTCCAGGCCAAATGGCCGCCGATCGAGCGTCCCGTGGTGCGCACGCACGCCGAGACCGGACGCAAGGCGCTGTTCGTCAACCGCTCCTCCACCACGCGGCTGGTGGGGTTGTCCGACCGGGAGAACGAGGCGTTGCTGCCCTACCTGATCGACCACATCCGCTCTCCCGAATACCAGGTCCGGCTCAACTGGCGGCCGGGCACGCTGGCCTTCTGGGACAACCGGAGCACCCAGCACTACGCGGTCGCCGACTACACCGAGCGCCGCCGCATGCACCGGGTGACGATCAACGCCTTCCCCGAGCACCTGGACGCCTAGGCCCTGCCCGGCGGATCTCACCGTGGCGAGGATCGGTCGGGTGGTGTCTCGCCGCGGTGACCGACGGCAACGCGGTGAGGCGCAGCCTGACCGCGGTGGGCGAAAGATCCACGGGGCGGGGCCTAGGAGCCGCGGGCGCGGTAGGCCGTGACGGCGGCCTCCACGTCCGGGTGCAACCGTCCCCGGTCGGACAGCCGCCCCCCGATGCCCATACGCCCGAGAAGCTCAAGGGGCTGGAGGCTGTCGAGGGCGATCCACAGGTCGATGCCGTGCTGTCGTACCAGGCCGTAGAACTCCCTGGCCGCCGACACCGCGGTGAGATCCATGCCGGGCACGCCGGTCAGGTCGAGGAGCACCGCCCGGAGCCGGGGGGTGGTGGCCTCGATGAGCGACCTCACCCGATCCGCCACCCGCCGGGCGTTGGCGAAGTACAGGCGGCTCTCGATACGCACGATCAGCAGCCCCGGCTCGGTCTCGTCCGACGGGTGACGCCTGAGGTCGCGATAGGCCCCCGACTCCGGATCACGGCCCAGGGGATAGATCGGCGGGTTGTCCACCTGGTGCAGCAGCAGGAGTATCGAGATCACGACCGCGGCCAGCACGCTCTGCATGATGCCGAGGCCGACCGCCACCGGCATCGTGACGCAGGCGAGCGCGAACTCCGACCGGCTGGTCCGCCAGACGGACGCCAGCCCGTTGACGTCAATCAGGCGTGCTGCGATGGTCGGCACGATCCCGCTCTCCAGGCAGGTCATCACCAGGTCGGAGATGAAGTCGGCGAGGAATCCCAGTCGCAGGAGGCTCGCGGCCAGCAGGATCACCCCGGTCAGCACGGCCAGCGTCGAGGCGGCCGTCATCGGCGCGGTCCCCGGGGCGTCGCCACGAGGGCGGCCGTCGTCAGCACGGACAAGGGGGAGGTGGTGTCGGCCGGAGTCCGGAGTGAAACAGTCGGCCGGACCTGGTACCAATGACCGGTGAGCGAAGAGCAGATGCTGCGAGAAGAGGCCGAGGGGCGGCTGCGGGCGCTCGCCGGGGAGCACGCCCGGCTGCGTGAGGACCAGTGGTCGGCCATCAGGGCACTGGTCATGGACCGGCGCCGGGTGCTCGTGGTGCAGCGCACCGGCTGGGGCAAGTCGGCCGTCTACTTCATCGCCACCGCGCTCCTGCGCGAGCTGGGTGAGGGGCCCACCGTCATCGTGTCCCCGCTGCTGGCCCTGATGCGCAACCAGATCGCCGCCGCCGAGCGCGCCGGGATCAACGCGGTCACGATCAACTCGGCCAACCCCGAGGAGTGGGAGCGGGTCTACAACCAGGTCGCCGAGGGTGAGGTCGACGTGCTGCTGGTCAGCCCCGAGCGGCTCAACAACCCCGACTTCCGCGACCAGGTGCTGCCCGAGCTGGCCGAGAGCGCGGGCCTGATCGTGGTCGACGAGGCGCACTGCATCTCCGACTGGGGCCACGACTTCCGTCCCGACTACCGGCGGCTGCGCACGCTGTTCGGGGAGCTCACCGAGGGCGTGCCGGTCCTCGCGACCACCGCCACGGCCAACGCCAGGGTCACCCGCGACGTCGCCGAGCAGATGGGCGAGGAGACGTTGGTGCTGCGCGGCGCGCTGGAGCGCGACAGCCTCCACCTCGGGGTCGTGCGCCTGCGCGGCGCCGAGCAGCGCCTGGCCTGGCTCGCGAGCACGCTGCACGAGCTCCCCGGTTCCGGCATCGTCTACACGCTCACCGTGGCCGCCGCCCAGGAGATCGCCGCCTACCTGCGCGAGCAGGGCCACGAGGTGGTCGCCTACTCCGGGCAGACCGAACAGGCCGAGCGGCTCGCCGCCGAGCAGGCGCTGCTGGACAACAAGATCAAGGCGCTGGTCGCGACCTCCGCGCTCGGCATGGGCTACGACAAGCCCGACCTGGGCTTCGTCATCCACGTCGGGGCCCCGCAGTCCCCGGTGGCCTACTACCAGCAGGTCGGCAGGGCGGGCCGCGGGGTCGAGCGGGCAGAGGTGATCCTGCTGCCCGGCGCCGAGGACCGCGACATCTGGGCGTACTTCGCCTCGCTGGCCTTCCCGCCGGAGCCCGTCGTGCGGGCCGTGCTGGCCGCGCTGGAGGAGGGCGGAGTGATGTCCACGGCCGCCCTGGAGAACCGGGTGGATCTCAGCCGGAGCCGCCTGGAGACCATGCTGAAGGTCCTCGACGTCGACGGCGCCGTGCGCCGGGTCAAGGGCGGCTGGGAGTCCACCGGCGAGCCTTGGGAGTACGACGCCCCGCGCTACGCCAGGGTCGCCGCCGAGCGGGAGGCCGAGCAGCGGGCCATGCTCGACTACCTCGACACCACCGGCTGCCGTGAGGAGTTCCTCCGCCGCCGCCTGGACGACGACACCGCTGCCCCCTGCGGGCGCTGCGACAACTGCACCGGCGCGCATCGCTCGCCCGAGGTGGACTCCCAGGCCGTGCGTTCGGCGGCCGACCGGCTTCGCCGGCCCGGGGTGGAGGTCGAGGCGCGCAGGCAGTGGCCGACGGGGCTGACCGATCTCAAGGGCCGGATCAGGCCGGAACTGGGCGCCGAGCCGGGGCGGGTGCTGGGCAGGCTCACCGACATCGGCTGGGGCAATCGCCTGCGCGGCCTGCTGGCCGACGGCGCCTCCGACGGGCCGATCCCCGACGACGTCTTCGCCGCCGTGGTCAAGGTGCTGTCGTCCTGGGAGTGGGCGCAGCGCCCGGTCGGCGTGGTCGCGGTGCCCTCGAGCAGCCGCCCACAGCTCGTCCGCAGCCTGGCCGAGCGGCTGGCCCAGGTGGGGCGCCTGTCCTATCTGGGCGATCTCGGCTACCGGTCGGGCCCGCCGGGCCGGCAGTTCAACAGCGCGCAGCGGGTCCAGGCGATCCGGGGCACCCTCGCCATGCCCTCCGCCCTGGGCGCGGCCGTCGCCTCGGCCCAGGGACCGCTCCTGCTGGTCGACGACCAGATCGACACGGGCTGGACGATGACCCTGGGAGCCGCCATGCTCCGCCACGCCGGAGCCCCCGCCGTGCTGCCCCTCGCCCTGGCGGTCACCAGCTAGGCGGGCGCCGGACGGTGCGGCTCGCGGTTCGGAGATCAGTCCTCCCGGCCGGGGATACGGGCTGAGGCCGGGGCTCGGCGATCCGAAGGGCGGTCACCGCCCGTCCCGGCCTGCCAGATCGGGAGAAGGCTCTCAGCCCGGCCGCCTTCAGCCGTGCCCTGCGCCGTCGCCACAGCTGGCTGCCGCACGGGTAAAGGGGGCTCTCCGTCTGGGCGGGGAGCATGTCCAGAGCCTGGACGTCGAGCCCCATTGTGGATCTCCTTCAGAAAACGGTTCGCGGGAATCCGTGCTGATCCGCCGACGCGGATCGTCGAGGGTTAGAGGCCGGTCGTGATGGTGGTGATGTCGGTGAGGCAGCTCCACTTGACGCAGGTGATGCCGAGGCACGGCATAAGGGGGCTCTCCGCCTGGGCGGGGAGCATGTCCAGAGCCTGGACGT
>NZ_JBEOZN010000064.1:0-53101 GCF_040298085.1 Streptosporangium sp. NPDC001681
CCTTCCCCCTGCGCCCCGTCGGGGCCGGGGCGCGGGCCCTGGCCCGGCCCGCGCGGCCCGCGCCCGTGGCGGTGGGGGTGGGCCGGGGGGGGGGCCCCCCCCCCCGCCGGCGGCCCCCCCCCACGCCCTGCTCAGGCGGGCGGCCCGGTGACCCGGTGCGCGGGCTCGGTTCCGGGCGCTGCTCAGTCCATGACGACGATCTGGCGCAGGACCTCGCCGCCCTTGAGCGCCGCCACGGCGTCGTTGAGGTCGGCCAGCTTGATGCGGGAGCTGATCATGCTCTCCAGGTCGAGCTTGCCGGCCTTGTAGAGTCCCGCGAAGAACGGGAAGTCGCGCCGGACGTCCGAGCCGCCGTACAGCGAGCTGAGGATGTTCTTGCCCTCGAACAGCAGGCTGAAGGCGCTCAGCGGGACGTTGTCGTCCATCGCGCCCGCGCCCACCACGATCATGTCGCCCCCCCGGCGGGTCGCCTGCCAGGCCGTCATGATGGCGGCGGACTTGCCGACGGCCTCGAAGCCGTAGTCGAACCCGGCACCGCCGGTGAGCGTGCCGAGCGCGTCCATCAGCTGGTCGGGAGTGATGGCGTGGGTCGCGCCGACCTTCTTGGCGAGGGCGTGCTTGGACTCCAGCGGGTCGATCGCCAGGATCGTGGTGGCGCCGGAGATGCGGGCACCCTGGATCACCGAGAGGCCGATGCCGCCGGCGCCGACCACGGCGACCGTCGAGCCGGCCTTCACCCCGGCCGTGTTGAGCGCCGCGCCGACGCCGGTGGTGATCCCGCAGCCGATCAGGGCCGCCGCCTCGAAGGGCACCTCGGGGTCGACCTTGATCGCGCCCTGCCAGGGCACGACGATCTCCTCGGACCAGGTGCCGCACCCGGCCATGCCGAACGCCGGGGTGTCGCCGCCGTAGCGGAAGCGGGCGTTGACGAAGCTGTCCATCACGTAGGTCATGCACAGGAACGGCTGGTTGACCAGGCAGTTCGCGCAGGTGCCGCAGGCCGGGGTCCAGTTGATGATGACGTGGTCGCCCGGCTGCACCGTGGTCACGTGGTCGCCGACCTCGACGACCTCTCCGGCTCCCTCGTGGCCGGGGATGACCGGCAGCGGCATGGGCAGCACGCCGCTGATCACCGACAGGTCGGAGTGGCAGACACCGGTGGCCCTGACCTTGACGCGGACGTCCGTCGGGCCCATCGGGGCGAGGGTGAAGTCATCGCGGATGTCGAGCTTGTCGTCGCCGACGGCATGCAGAAGCGCACCACGCATGGGGGGACCTCCTAGTTCTCCTCAACGGAGAGTGCGGCTTTGGGACAGGACCGCACGGCGTGCCGGACGCGGTCCATCATCTCCGGCGGCGGCTCAGGCAGCAGCAGGTGCAGCTGGTCGTCGTCGTCGAGTTCGAAGACCTCCGGGGCGAGTCCCATGCAGATCGCATTGGCCTCGCAGACCAGATAGTCGACTTTGATTTTCATACGGGCCTCCTAGCCGGGAATGGCGAGCTTACGGTGATCCCAAGAGATCACACGAGTGGGCTCGACCACAAAGGCGACCCTTTTGCGGCCGGTGTAGGTCACGTACTCGGTGAGCAAGTCCTCCGCGTCGGGCATCCCGGCCATCCGTCTGGCCACGTTCATGCCGATGCCGAGGATGCCCTCGGGGTCGTCGATCCTCCGCGCCACCCCGTACACCAGTACGCCGCGCAGGTCGGAGTATTCCTCCCCGGCCTCGATCAGGCAGCTCACTCGGGCGTCGCGCTGGATGTTGAGTGTCTTCTGGGCCTTGCCGTAGGTCCAGAATGAGATCTTGTCCTCGGTCAACCCGTAGAACATGGTCACCATATGTGGGGTGCCGTCCGGGTTGATCGTGCCGAGCTGCAGCTTCCGCGACTCACCGACGAAAGCCGTCACCTCGTCGTCGGACATCACGATGCGGGCGCGCTGGTTCACGGTGCAAAGTAGAACACGTTCCACAAGGTCGGGCAAGGGCTGATCGGAATGTTGTTCGGTATGGGTAGTCTGCTGTGATGAGCAACGCCACCATGCCCGCCGACCTGCTGTACGCCGCCCAGCACGCCAAGGGTTTCATGCCGCATGAGGAGGGAATCGCGCTGTTCGAGACCGCCGTCGAGTACGGCCCGCGCGGCCCGATCTGCGAGATCGGCAGCTACTGCGGGAAGTCGGCGGTCTACCTCGGCGCGGGTGCCCGGCAGGCCGGGTCCGTCGTCTTCACGGTGGACCACCACCGGGGCTCCGAGGAGATCCAGCCCGGGTGGGCCCACCATGACCCCACCCTGATGGACCCCCGATTCGGCAAGATGGACTCGCTGCCCACCTTCCGCACCACCATCGCCTCCGCGGGTCTCGAGGAGGAGGTCATCGCGATCGTCGGCAGGTCCGAGCGTGTCGCCGGGCTGTGGAACACCCCGCTGGCGATGCTCTTCATCGACGGCGGCCACTCCGAACTCCCGGTGACCAGGGACTACGAGGGGTGGGCACCGCACGTCATGCAGGGCGGCGCCCTGGTCTTCCATGACATCTACCCGGACCCGGCCACGGGCGGGCAGGCGCCGTACCGCGTCTACCAGCGGGTGCTCGCCTCCGGCGCGTTCAGGGAGGTCCGGCAGGAGGGCTCGCTGCGGGTGCTCGAACGGATCGGCCCCGGCATCGGCTGATCACCCCGTGCGGGGCGCCCGGTGCCGGGCGGGCGGCGGAGCCGTTTCAGCTCCCGGCCCGCGCAGACGATCACCAGGGCGAGGAACGGCCCGAAGACGACGTGGAACTGGACCAGCAGCCCGTAGACCGCCGCCGTGGCCAGGCCGAACACGACCTGGTCGCGCGCCCTGACCGGGGACGTGCCCGGATCGGTGATCACATAGCCGGTGTAGAGGGCGAAGGCGGTCCCGGTCATCGGCAGCAGGGCGCTGACCGTCGACACGTCGCCCAGACCGCCCCTGAGACACGCCTGCAGGGCGAACCCGCCCGCCCAGCCCAGGACCAGCGGCGTCCTGCCGGTGGGTCCGGCGTTCGCCAGCACGCCCCCTGCCAGCACGGCCAGCGGCACGATCAGGTCGAAAGGACCCGAGACCCACGCGGTGAACTGGTAGGCGGGGGCGAGGCCGACCCACGGGAACAGCAGCAGCACGACGACGATCCCGAAGGCCACCGGATTCAGGAACGCGGCGCCGGGCACGTCCCCGCCGGTCCGCCTCGCCGGTTTCGTCGTTCCCGCCCCATCCGCCGTTCGCGCCGGCTCCGGCGCCCGCACGCGGAAGAGGTACGCGCTGCCAACGCCGATCAGGACGGCGAGCACGATCGGCATCAGATGCCCGTTGCCGTACAGCAGCATCGCGCAGAGCAGACCGCGGATGTAGGAGGGCAGGAAGAAGTCGGCGACCCGGTCGCGGGGCACCCCGAGGTAGCGGGCCGGGCGCCGCCATGCCCACGCCTCCACGGTCTCCAGCACGAACTCGGTGGTCACGCCGGTGAGCGCGCCGGCCACCGGCGCCAGAGGGGACTGCTCGAAGCCGAGCACGGTGTGCCCGAGCACGGTGATCAGGGTGAGGGAGCACGCCGACCGCCGGAGCGCTCTGCCTCGGTTCGGGCCGGAGATCCTGGACTTCGCCGTCTCGGGGGGCGGGGCGGCGCTCACGGACGGCGGATCTCCGAGGCGTGGCCGTCGGCCAGCAGGATCCGGTGCCAGCCGGGCTCCAGGGACACCGACGCGGTACGGGTGCCGCCGCAGGCGTCCCTCCAGGAGATCTCGACGGGGACGGGGGAGTCCGGCAGGTGGTCGCCCAGGCCGAACAGCAGCTCGGGCGCGGAGAAGCCGTTGTGCCCGTTGGCGGGGTAGAGCTGCCTGCTACGCGTGACCCCGCCGGGTGGGCGCACCGTGGCGACGGCCCCGATGGCGGGCCGCGTCAGCCCGGGACGTGTCCACTCCCGGCGCGCCGGACGGAGCCGTGTCCGGCCCGGTTGGGCCAGGGCGGGCCGCTCCGGTCCGGAGCGCGGCGTGGGGGATGGGAGGCAGGGGCCCGCGGGGAGACGGAGCCGCAGGCCCACGAACGGTGCCGTCGGGCCGTGGTTGCTGTAGAGCACCGACTCCGACCACTGGTTGGCGACCGCGAAGTCCAGTCGCCCGTCGTCGTCGACGTCGCCCACCGCGAAGGCCCGGCTGACCGTGCCGTCGCTGTCGCCGCCGACCCCGGCCCGCCGGGCCACGTCCGCGTAGCGGCCGTCCTCACCCCTGGTGAAGAAGGTGTTGGTGTCGCGACCCGACAGGTCGTCCCCGGCCCGGATGCTCGGCCAGAGCGCGGGGCGGGAGAGGAACAGATCGCTCGCCGACGCCGCCTCCTGCAGTTGCGCCCACCGGTCGACCTCACCCCTGACGAACCCGGTCGCGTGCATGATCTCGTCGTCGCCGTCGTTGTCGAAGTCGGCGGCCTTGACGTCCCAGGACCAGCCGCTGCGGCTCAGCCCCAGCTCCTCACTGAGGTCGTCGTAGGGCGCGTGCCCCCCGTGCAGGTCGCCGGGCCGGGACACGAAGGCGAAGTTGCTCTGGTGCAGCGCGTAGTCCTCGGTGAGGTTGCTCACCAGGATGTCCGGCCTGCCGTCGGAGTTGAGGTCGGTGAAGCCGACGCCCATCCCCTTGAACGAGTCGCGGCCGACGACCCTGGAGGCGGGAGTCGTCAGGTTCCTGGTGCCCCTGGCCTCGGTGAACCGGATCCGGCCGGGCACCGACTCGTTGACCAGCAGCCGGTCGGGGCCGAAGTCGCATGCCAGGTACAGCTCGGGCCGCCCGTCGCCGTCCAGGTCCTGGGTGCCCAGCGCCAGGATCCAGCCTCCGTTCCCGATCTCGTCGAACACCCCCTCGGCCTCGGTGAACCGCGCCGGTCCGCTCGCCAGGTAGAGCCGGGCGCCGCCGCCGTTGGCGGCGGCGGACAGCGAGTCGGGCATCACCGCACTGCCGGGGCCACCGTCGTCGGGATCACCGTCGTCGGGATCGCCGTCGTTGGAGGTACCGTCGTTGGGGGCACCGTCGCCCAGCACCCGGACGCCGTCGGGGAAATAGTCGCCGAAGACCAGGTCGAGGCGGCCGTCCCCGTCGAAGTCACCGGTCGTGGCGGCGCTGGTGTTCCAGATCTCCGGTTCCGTGGTCAGCGCGCGGTGGCGGAAGGCGGTTCCGGAAGGGGGTACCCCGGGCACGCGCAGGAAGAGCGAGGGGGAGCGGCCCCAGTAGTAGACGACCAGGTCCTGCCAGCCGTCCTGGTCGAGGTCGGCGGGCAGGCACCCGGTCGGCGCCTCGTACCGCCTGCGATCCGGGGGGACCAGCGTGAACGGCCGGTAGCCCCGGGGTGTCCCCGGTGCCCGCCTGACGGTCACCGTGTCATGGCGGGGATCGACCAGGCACAGGTCGTCGGCGACGACCTCGTTGTCCACGTCGAACAGCGCCACCCCGGCGCCCAGCGACGACACCCAGCCCTGGAGACCGGCGTATCCCGCCGCGACCGGCCGCAGGGTGCGGTCCCCGGGTCCCGGGGGCGGCCCGAGCGGCCTCGCGTGGAAGGAGAAGTCGGCCGACGTCTCCGCGACCGAGGTGTCCGGCAGGCCGGTCAGCCTCCACCCGGCGGCGGCGGCGATCAGGGCGAGGACTCCCGCCGCGTACCTGCGAACCCCTGACATCGCTCTCACCGCCCCTTCGAGCCGCAGGTGACGATCTCGGCCGCGACCGGCTCACGGTGGCGTGGTCCGGCATCGTCCGCACCACTCCCTCGAGCCGCGGTCACAAGTCGCGGTCGCGCCGTGCCCAGGCCTTCCGGACTCCCGCCCGCCAGGCCTGGTAGTGGTCGCCGCTGTGCGCGTTGTGGCCCAGCGCGACGAGCGCGGTGTCGGTCCAGCCCGCCGCCTCGTCCACTTCGGCCCCGCACAGCACGGGTGCGGCGGCGACGGTGTGCTCGGGGACCACGGCCGATATCAGCCGGGAGGCGCAGGCGAAGGCGCACCCCTGGGCGAGGTGGGCGCGGAAACCGTCCTCGGCCGCGGCGGAGGCCAGCCGCCCCAGGTCCGCGGCGCCGGCACCCCCGGTGTACGTGGCGGCCAGACCCACGCCGCTCCACAGGTCGGCGCGGCGCCCCGCGGGAAACTCGGCGATGCGCAGCACGACGTCATCCGCCCCCGCGCACTCGTGGAACCAGAGCATCCGCCCCAGTCCCTGATCGAAGATCGCTCTCCGGGTCCGATCCATGAGCCCCGCCGTCCGCTGGCGTCCCACCGTACGGTCCGCGGAGAAGAAACCCTGGTGGAAGCCGAAGCCGTCGTGGGCCAGCCAGCGCAGCAGCGGGTGCACCGAGCGGACGCCCCACATCGGCCGTAGCCGCATCTGGGCGTACGCCCGGCCGGTGCCCATATGGATGAGGTGCGGGTAGCGCATCCCCGGCCCGCTCAGCAGCTCCCGCAGGCGGCGCCCGCCGGTGAGGGTGAGCACGTCGAGGGTGGCGCAGGCCATGCCCGCGCCCTCGTACGCGAAACCGCGCAGGTCCTCGCGGAGGTCGTCGATCCGCTCGGCCTCCCCGGAGAGCACCGCGTTGAACCCGGCCGTGAACGACCGCTCCGCGCCCTCCAGCCGCTCGCGCGCCGGCCCCAGCCGGAACCGCCGCACCCCGAACCCCACCCGGGCGGGGTTCTGCCACAGCAGCCGGGCCACGCCGTTCGGCCTGGGCGGCGCCGACGTCCCCGGAGCCGCCGCCCTCGGCTCGGAAAGGCCGGACTCGGAAAGGTCGGGTTCGGCTGAGCCGGGCTCGGAGGAGTCCGGCCGGGGGGAGGAGACCGAGGATTCCTGCGGACCCGGATGCTCGGCGGGGTCCGCAGGATCGGCCGAACCCGTGGGTTCGGGTCGCCGCGGGGGTGCCGGGTTCGAGGGGGTGGGGGGTGGCGGGTCAGGGGTGCTTTCCGGGACGGCCTCCGCGCCGGCCGTCTCGGTGTCATCGCTCTGAGCTACCGTCCGAGTGCCCTCCGCATTACTCACGGACCCGAACGTAGTGAGCCGCATTCAGCCCTTCAAGCACCACGTTTCTGATTCCGTGCAAAGAAAACGCCGACGCCTCGGCCGGAGGCCGGGAGCTCAGCTCATGGAACGGGCGTGGCTGCAGCCGCAGGCGGCGGTGGGGCGGTCGGTCAGGTACTTGCCCGCGTCACGGAAGATGCCCGCGGCGGGGGTGTGCCCGGCCAGCGCGTCGGCGGCGAGTACGACCGCGGCCGCGGTGTAGGCGGAGCGCTCGTGGGGGAACCACTTCTCGTTCACGAACTGCCAGCCGGTCCAGTACGAGCCGTCCTCGTGCCGCAGGTGCTGCATGTCCGAGAAGAGCTTCCGCGCCCGGTCCCGGTCGCCCAGCGCGTCGAGGGTGAGCACCAGCTCGCACGTCTCGGCACCGGTCACCCACGGCTGGTCGGAGACGCAGCGGATGCCGAGGTCCGGCTCCACGAACGTGTCCCACTCCTCGGCCAGCCGTGCCCGCGCGGCCGGGCCGCGCACCGCGCCGCCCAGGATCGGGTAGTACCAGTCCATCGAGAAGCGGCTCTTGTCGGCGAACGCCTCGGGGTGGGCGACCAGTACGTGGCCGAGCTGGTCGGCGGCCAGCTCCCAGTCGGGCTGCGGGTCGCCCAGGTGCTCGCCGAGCAGCACGCCGCAGCGCAGGCCCTGGTGGATGGAGGCGCAGCCGGTCAGCAGCGCGTACCCGGCGGGCCTGCCGTCGGCCGCGCGCTCCCAGACGATCTCACCCCGGGTGGTCTGCAGGCCGACCACGAAGTCCAGCGCCGCCCGGACCGGAGGCCACATCCGCCGGGCGAACTCCTCGTCGGAGGTCACCAGCAGCTCGTGCCAGACGCCGACCGCGAGGTAGGCGGCGTGGTTGGACTCCCCGCCCTGCTCGACGGCCTCGCCACCGACCAGCTTCATCGGCCAGGAGCCGTCGGAGCGCTGCGTGCGGACCAGCCAGTCGTATCCCCGGCGGGCGGGGCCGGTCAGCCCCGCCACGCTCATCGCCATCAGGCACTCGACATGGTTCCAGGCGTCCACGTGCCCCTCGGGCCATGGGACGCCGCCGTCGGGCTCCTGTACCGCCGCGATGCTCTGGGCGGTCTGCACAACCTGTTCCCAGGAGATCATGCGGGCTTCCGGACGTAGAGCACCACGCTCTTGCCGATGAGCGGGTTGAGCACGGCCTCGGCGATCCTGGTGGCGGCGGGGCGTTTCATGATGTCCCAGACCAGCAGCTCGTGGTAGGCCTTGGCCAGCGGGTGGTCGTTGTTGTCGACGCCGACCGCGCACTTGATCCACCAGTACGGCGCGTGCAGGCCGTGGGCGTGGTGGTGCGGGCCGATGGTGAAGCCCGTCGACTTGAGCTTCGCGCTCAGCTCGGCCAGCGTGTAGATGCGGACGTGCCCGCCGGGAGCGGTGTGGTACGCCTCGTCGAGCGCCCAGCAGATCCGTTCCGGCAGGAAGCTCGGCACCGTGATGGCCGCCTGGCCACCAGGCTTGAGGACCCGGAAGATCTCCCGCATCGCGGCCATGTCGTCGGGGATGTGCTCCAGCACCTCGGCCGCGATCACCCGGTCGAAGGCGCCGTCCTCGAACGGCATGTCGAGCGCGTCGCCCGTCACGGTGTCCGCCGTCGCCCCGGGCGGTATCTCACCGGCCTTGTCCATCGCGGCGAACATGCTCGCCACGCCTTCCAGCTCCCCCGCGTCCATGTCGAAGGCCACCACGTCGGCACCGCGCCGCAGTACCTCGAACGCGTGGCGTCCGCCGCCACACCCCAGGTCCAGCACCCGGGTCCCCGGACCCACGGGCAACCGGTCGAAGTCGACAGTCAGCACTGGCCGCTCCTTGTGAGAGGTGATCGTTTCAGGGTCTCGCTCACTTCGCGCGGTGGGCCTGGATGGCCTCGTGGTAGGCCTCCACGGTCCGCCTGGCGACGACGTTCCAGGTGAAGCGTTCCATGACCCGGTCGTAGCCCTTCTTGCCCACCGCGGCCCGCTCCTCGGGAGAGTCGTGCAGGCGGCGCAGCACCGCGGCCAGCTCCTCGGGGTCGCCGGGGGCCACCTGTACGGCGGCGTCGCCGACGACCTCGGGCAGCGCCCCGGTGCGGCTGGCGACCAGCGGGGTGCCGCAGGCCATGTGCTCGACGGCGGGCAGCGAGAAGCCCTCGTACAGGGAGGGGACGACCGAGATCTCCGAGGTGGCGATCAGCTCGCCCAGTTCGGTGTCGGAGATGCCGTGCACGAACCTGACCCGGTCCCGCAGCGCCAGCTCGCCGACGAGCTTCTCGGTCGGGCCGCCGGGGGTGGGCTTGCTGACCACCGTCAGGTGGACGTCGCGCTCGGTGGCGAGCTTCGCCACGGCCCGCAGCAGCGTCGCGACCCCCTTCATCGGGGAGTCGGCGCTGGCCACCGCGACGATGGAGCCGGGCCGCTTGGGAAGCTCCGGGCGCGGGTGGAAGTAGCGGGTGTCGACGCCCAGCGGGATGAGCCGCATGTTCTTCTGGGGCACGTTGAAGTCGCGGTGGATGTCGGCGAGGGAGGACTCGCTGACGGTCAGGATCGGGCTGAGCCGCGGCGCGACCTTGGCCTGCATGCGCACGAAGCCGTACCAGCGTCGCATGGAGAGCTTCTTGCGCAGCGGAGCCGCCTTCAGCTCGATGCGCCGGTCCACGCTGATCGGGTGGTGGATGGTTCCGACCACGGGGAACAGCTTCTGGATGCCGAGCAGTCCGTAGCCGAGGGTCTGGTTGTCCTGCACCACGTCGAAGTCGCCGACGCGCTTCTTCAGCTCGCGGTGTGCCCGCAGGGTGAAGGTCAGCGGCTCGGGAAACCCGGCGGTCCACATGGTGCCGACCTCGAGCAGGTCGATCCAGTCGCGGTACTCGCGGAGGCCGGGAGTACGGAAGGGGTCCTCGTCGCGGTACAGGTCCAGGCTGGGGACCTTGGTGAGGATGACGCCCTCGTCGAGCTCCGGGTAGGGCTGGCCGGAGAGGACCTCCACGCTGTGCCCGAGGGCGATCAGCTCGCGGCTGAGGTGACGCAGGTAGACGCCCTGCCCACCGCAGGTCGGCTTGCTGCGATACGACAGCAGTGCCACCCGCAGTGATTCAGCACCCGGCACGGCAACCCCTTTCTCACCCTGCCCGAAAGGGGACAGGTACCGTGAAAGATGACCTTAGTCCTCGGACACTACCATTCGGTAGCTCTGTTGTACCTGATGTGGAATTGTTCCTAGGGCCTGCTTCACCGGGCACGAGCTGGGAGGTTAACCTGACCGAACAGGATTCGGTGGAACGCGTTCTAGGTGCGCCGTGAGGGAGATAGTGCCCACACGGGGGTGGGACGGTACATTCGCCAATCAAACGGCATAAGACCAGGCATAGGTCCCGCCCCCGCAAGCGAGGAGGACGCGTTGGCCAGGCGCGCGCTGATCACAGGTATCACCGGGCAGGACGGTTCCTATCTGGCCGAGTGCCTGCTCAGTCAGGGCTACGAGGTCTTCGGTCTGGCCCGAGGGCAGGCCAACCCGCGCGTCTCACGGCTCCGTAAGCTCCTGCAGGACGTTCAGCTCGTCCGGGGTGACCTGCTCGACCAGGGTTCGCTGATCTCCGCGGTGGAGAAGGTCCAGCCCGACGAGGTCTACAACCTGGGCGCCATCTCGTTCGTCCCCATGTCGTGGGAGCAGGCCGAGCTCACCGGCGAGGTGACCGGCATGGGCGTGCTGCGCATGCTGGAGGCCATCCGGGTCTGCTCCGGGATCTCCTCCTCGCGTACGGCCGCCGGATCCGGGCAGATCCGGTTCTACCAGGCGTCGTCCTCGGAGATGTTCGGCCAGGTCCGCGAGACCCCGCAGACCGAGATCACCCCATTCCACCCCCGCTCGCCGTACGGCGTGGCCAAGGCGTACGGGCACTTCCTGACGCAGAACTACCGCGAGTCGTACGGCATGTACGCGGTGTCGGGGATCCTGTTCAACCACGAGTCCCCGCGCAGGGGCGCCGAGTTCGTCACCAGGAAGGTGAGCCTCGGGGTGGCCAGGATCAAGCTCGGCGTCGCCTCGGAGCTGCGCCTGGGCAACATGGAGGCGCGTCGCGACTGGGGGTTCGCCGGAGACTACGTCCGTGCGATGCACCTGATGCTCCAGGCGGACACGCCCGAGGACTACGTGATCGGCACCGGCCGCACCCAGACCGTCCGCGACCTGACCGAGGCCGCCTTCGCCGCCGCCGGGCTCGACTGGGAGCGGTACGTCGTCACCGACCAGACCCTGCACCGCCCCGCCGAGGTCGACCTGCTCTGCGCCGACCCGAAGAAGGCCCGCGTCCAGCTCGGCTGGGAACCCTCGGTCACCTTCGAGGAACTGGTGGCGATGATGGTCGAGTCGGACATCAAGCTGCTCTCCGACGGCGGCGACCCCGACCAGGACTCCTCCTGGCCCTGAGGCCGGGCCTCTCCGGATCGGCTGCCCGGAGCATTCCGGGCCGCGGGGCTTCTGCTGCGGCAGGGGGCCGCCTATCGTCATTCCTTGGATCAGAAGCGGTTCCGGCCGTCCGCTGACGGGGACGTGGAGGCGAGGTGAGCGATGTCCGAGCCGGGCCCGCTGACCGTGGGCGACCCCGAGCGGATCGGCGGCTACCGGCTGAGCGGGGTGCTGGGCGACGGAGGTCAGGGCGTGGTCTACCTCGGCCACGATCCTGCGGACCGCAAGGTCGCGATCAAGGTGCTCCACGTCCGGATGGCGACCGATCCCAAGGTGCGCGAGCGGTTCATGCGCGAGGCGGAGATCACCCGCCGGGTCGCGGCGTTCTGCACCGCCCAGGTGCTGGGCGGGGGGATTGTCGGCGATCGGCCCTACCTGGTCAGTGAGTACATCCCCGGGCCTTCGCTGAAGGAACTGGTCACCGGCGACGGGCCGCGGATCGGCAGCGCCCTGGACCGGCTCGCGGTCGCCACCCTGACGGCGCTGGCCGCGATCCACCGGGCAGGGATCATCCACCGTGATTTCAAACCCGACAACGTGATCATGGGCCCGGAGGGGCCGGTGGTCATCGACTTCGGAATCGCCCGGGTGCTGGCCGTCACCACCACGCGTTCGGGGCTGGTGGGCACTCCCGCCTACCTGTCGCCGGAACAGCTTGACGGTCACCAGGCCGGCACGGCGTCGGATGTGTTCAGCTGGGCCGCCACCATGGTGTTCGCCGCCACGGGGCATCCGGCATTCCCCGGCGCCATACCGGCGGCGGTGATGAACGCCGTCTCCAACCGCGAACCCGACCTCGCCGGAGTGCCCGAGCGTATCCGCCCGCTGCTGGCAGCCTGCCTGGCCAAGGACCCCGGCGCCCGGCCCACCGTGGCCGACCTGCTCGCCACCCTCACCCGTGAGGAATCCAGCACGGTGGACCACCGGCCGCGCGGCCCTGCCCCGCCGCCTCCGGCGTCCCGTGTCCCGCGCCATTCCGCCAGGGGACGCCTGGTGGCCGCGGCGGCGATCGTCGCCGTTCTCATCCCGGCTGCCGCGGTCTTCTGGCTGTGGCAACCGGAGTCCCCTGAATCCTCCACTCCGCCGTCCACAACCCCCTCCGGAACCTCGGCCCTGTCGTTACCGTCCTCATCCGCCACGGGTTCCTCCAGGACCTCCGCTCCATCGCCCGGTCAGACTTCGAAGGTCGTTCCCTTCGGCATGCCGGTCGGCAGGCCGTTCACCGGGCACACCGGGGGAATCCATTCGATGACGGTGGCGGAGTTGCAGGGGCGGCCGGTCGTCGTCTCCGGCGGTGGCGGCGACGAGGGTCGCACCGTGCGGGTGTGGGATCTGGCCACCCGCAAGCAGATCGGCAGGCCGTTCACCGGCTACGCGGTCGCGGTGGCGGAGTTGGCGGGGCGGCCGGTCGTCGTCTCCGGCGACCACGACGGGATGCGGGTGTGGGACCTGTCCACCCGCGAGCAGATCGGCGGGCTGCTCACCGGCCCCGGTACAGGGCTCACGTCCGTGTTGGTGGCGGAGCTGGCGGGGCGGCCGGTCGTCATCTCCACCGGTAACGGAAAGATATATATGTGGGATCTGGCCACCCACGAGCGGATCGGTAGCCCGTTCACCACGCACACCTATTCGGTCGAGTCGATGGTGGTGACGGAGTTGGCGGGGCGGCCGGTTCTCGTCTGCGGCGGCTACGGCGGAATTGTGCGGGTGTGGGATCTGGCCACCCGCGAGCAGATCGGCAGCCCGTTCACCGGCTACACCGACGACGACCTGTCGGTGACGTTGGCGGTGACGGAGTGGGAGGGACGGCGGGTCGTCGTCTCCGGCGTCTCGGGTGGCGAGGATCGCACTGTGCGGGTGTGGGACCTGGCCACCCGCGAGCAGATCGGCAGCCCGTTCACCGGGCACACCTCGGGAGTCGAGTCGGTGACGGTGACGGAGTTGGCGGGGCGGCCGGTCGTCGTCTCCGGTGGCTACGACGGGGTGCGGGTGTGGGATCTGGCCACCCGCGGGCAGATCGGCAGGCCGTCCACCGGCCGCACACAGGAGATCGCGACGATGCTGGTGACGCGACTGCGGGGACGGCCGGTCGTCGTCTCCGCCGGCTTCGATGGAGAGATACGGGTATGGAGTCTGACTCCGCCCTCCCCCGCGCCCGGCTCCTGAGCCCACCTCCGAGGATCACCGCCTGCCTGGAGAAGATCCGCGCTGAGGGCGGCACCATCCGCGCGGCCGGCCCGGTCGAGAAACCGCTGGAGACCGTCATCCGGCCAAGGATCACTGGGTGGCCGGCGCGTTCGTGGACCTCTCGGTGCGGCCGGCCAGTCGTTCGTAGCGCTGCTTGGCGGCCTGCGGGGTGCCGAGGCCGAGGCCGAAGGCGATCTCCTGCCAGGTGAGGTCGCGGCCGCGCGCCATGAGCAGGAGCGCCGCCTCCAGCTCGTCCATCTCCGCGCGGGCGCGGGGCAGCAGGGTCAGAGCGGCGGTGATGTCGGCGCGGTCCACCTCCGGCTCGCCCTCCGTGCGATCCGCGGCGCCGCTCAGCAGGAACGACACGAGCCTGACGGCCTCGTGTGCCCCGAGCACCGTGGGGTGGACCTGCCGGCGGCGCTGGGCGTCGTCGGTCGCGTGGCGCTCGGTGATGCGCGACAGGGAGGCGTACTCGCGGTGCGCTCGCGCCTGGCTCGGGTTCGGAGGCGTGAAGGCACCGGCTGATTCATCGTGGTTCGCGGACATGCGAACCACGATCGCCTATCGAATGGCTTGTTGTCAATGAATCGTGTTAAACAATTTGTTTAAACAGCGCCGCCTCCGCCCCTGACGGGGACGGAGGCGGATCTCGGGTCATCGGAGCCTTTCGAAAGGTCGTTGAGGAGGCCGGAGCGGAGTTCAGCGGCGATCCGAGGCCAGCAGCAGAGCCAGGCCGCGGACGGTGGCGTGCGCCGGATCGGGGGCCACGCTGACGCTGAGGCGCAGGGCGGAGCAGAGATACCGGGCCAGGCCCGGGCGGGTGGCGCCGCCGCCGGTGATGAGCAGGCCACCGTCGCGCGCCCCTCGCCGGATGGAGGAGGGAACGCGGTCGACGAGGTCGGCGACCATGGCCGCGACCCGGGTGAGCAGGTGGGCGGGCACTCCGGTGGCCGCGCCGGCGTGGAAGTCCATCAGGATCTGCACGGAGCCGGTGTCGAGCACCCGGCCGCGACTGATGAGGGCCGCCTCGATGATCCCGGCCCCCATGTCCAGCAGGAGCCGTGGGCGAGGGTCGGCCATGCTCACCCCGCTGCCGGCCGCGGCCGCCAGCGGTTCCTCCACCACCGCCACCGGGCAGGCCGCCACCTCGAACACCGCCCTGACGGCGGTACGCCGTTCCGCCTCGGAGGCGGCCACCGGAACGCCGAGCAGCAGCCGTTCCAGCGGAGCCGTGTCTGACGTGGCCGAGGTGCGCAGGACATGGCGGGCCAGCCGGGCGCATCCGGCCGGGTCGGTGACGATGCCGTGCCGTACCGGCCAGCGCCATCGTCCGTCAGGTACGGCGTCGGCCGCACCCGTGACCTGACTCGACGGATCCGCCGGGACGGCGGAGGGCTCGTCGATCAGCGTGTCGCCGCCGGAGAGCAGCAGCCGGGTCCTGGCGGTGCCCAGGTCAAGGGCGGCCCGTCTACCGGGATCGGTCATCTCCTCACCTCCTCGCGTCCCGGCAGACGACGCAGTGCCGGGTGTGCGGAATCCGGCGCAGCCGTCGCAGGGCGATGGACGCCCCACACCGCCGGCAGGTGCCGTACACCCCGGAGTTCAGCCGTTCGATGGCGGCCTCGATCTCCGCGACGGCCGTTCCGGCGCGCTTGGCGCGCCCCCAGGCCAGCGGAATGGGTTCGCCCGCTTCCGGAGGCTCGGGCAGGTGCTCGTCCCCGGGGAGGGAGTCCCGCTCCGCTCGCGCGGCGGTGAGCCGTTCGTGCAGCAGCGCGCGGAACTCCGCCAACTGCACGGCGTTGCGCCGGTACTCCTCCAGCAGCCTGTCTGACGATCGGATGTCACCCATGACGACATCGACTCCTTGAATGACTCGCGGCGGTCCGGGCAGAGCGCGGTCCGCCATCGTGAAAGCCGGAACCTGGGCACAGGGCGGTGCGCGGCACCGCGCGGCTGAGGGACCTCGGTCGAGTTCACCGCTCGACGGAGGTCTGGAAGGGCGAGGAGCCTAGGAAGGAGGTGGGCTGCGTGAGGTGACGATCCGCTGAACGTCGCGCCGGGAAACGGCGGCGGGCTCAACGGGGAGCCAGGCGCGAGACGGCGGGGCGCTGGACGCCGCCACGGCGCCGGCCGCGGGCAGGGAGCGGAGTTGCCTCGGCGTCGGCAGGTGCTCGGCCCCGCCGGCCAGGAGTCTGGGTGCGGTCGCCTGGTAGGCGTCGCCGGTCTGCGGAACCCAGAGGCCGGTGGCGGTGCCGGCGGGCCTTCGCCCGCCGGGACTCGGAGAGGGCGCGACGGCGGCCAGAACGACCATGAGAACAAGGCCCACCACGACGGCCGCGGTGGGCCTGGGTGTGCCCCACCGCGGTTCCCTCATCGCCTCGACCATAGTCGACGTTCCACGAAAGGGCACTTCACCGGGAGGCCGGCGCTTTCGCGGGCGGGACGGGTGCCGAGGACCGGCCTCCGGGACCACGAGGCGGCCGGTGACCGCCGGCGATCGGGCCTCAGGTTATGGAGACCGGCAGATCCTTGATGCCGTTGATGAAGTTGGAGCGGAGCCGGCGGGCGGGGCCGGCCTGCTCCAGGTTCGGCAGCCGCTCGGCCAGCACCTCGAAGAGCACCCGCAGCTCCAGCTTGGCGAGGTGGTTGCCGAGGCAGAAGTGGGCACCGCCACCGCCGAAGCCGATGTGCGGGTTGGGGTCGCGGCCGATGTCGAAGGTGCCGGGGTCGGCGAACACCTCCTCGTCCCGGTTGGCGGAGCTGTAGAAGACCACGATCTTGTCGTCGGCCTTGACCTCCTGGCCGCCGATCGTCGTGTCGACGGTGGCCGTACGGCGGAAGAGGTTCACCGGGGAGACCCAGCGGACGATCTCGTCGGCCGCGGTGCGGGCGAGGGTGCGGTCGGCGACCAGGCGCCGCCACTGCTCGGGGTGTTCGAAGAAGGCGAGCATGCCGCCCGAGGCCGCGTTGCGGGTGGTCTCGTTGCCCGCGACCACGAGCAGCAGCACGAACAGGTCGAACTCCTCCTCGGTGAGGGTCTCCCCGGCGGCGTCGGGCATGATCAGCTTGGTGACGATGTCCTCGCGGGGCCGTTCCCGGCGCTCGGCGGCCAGGGCGTTGGCGTAGGCGTAGACCTCCATGGCCGCGTCCGTGCCCTCGGCGGGGTCGGTCGCGTAGTCCGGGTCGTTGGCCCCGATCATCCGGTTGGACCAGTTGAAGATCTTGTCCCGGTCCTCGACGGGGGCGCCGAGCAGCTCGCAGATCACGTACAGCGGCAGCGGGGCGGAGATGTCCCTGACGAAGTCGACCGAGCCGCGTGCCTTGGCCTCGTCCACCAGTTCGTGGCAGATGTCGCGGATGTGCTGTTCAAGGGCGCCCATCATGCGGGGGGTGAACCCCCGGTTGACCAGGGAGCGCCGCCGGGTGTGCTCCGGCGGGTCCTGGTTGAGCATCATCATCCGCTGGAGGGCGCGCTGGTCCTCGGGCATCTCGTCGAAGAGCGCGAGCTTCCTGCTTGAGGAGAACAGGTCGGAGCGGCGGGAGACGTGCACCACGTCGGTGTGCCGGGTGACCGCCCAGAAACCCGGCCAGTCCCGTTCGGCGTCACCCGGGTGCGCGTAGACCGGCGCGTTCGCCCGTAGCCAGGCAAGCTGATCGTGCGGCGCGCCGTTCCGCCAGTAGAAGTCCTGGTCGACCAGATCGATGTCCAACGGTCCTCCTGCGTGAACCGGGTCGGCGTTCCCGTGACGCGGCTCGTTGTCGGTGCGGCCTGCGAGTGTGGTCGGCGACGTGCTCCCCCGTTCGCGCGGAACGTTCCTCGCGGGACGTCCGTCACGGACGGGACTGTCCTCCCTCTCTCCCAGGGGGCACGCCGTCCTGCCAAGTGGTTGATCTAACGCTTGGTAGGGCTGCTTTCTGAAACGTGTTCTATTACGTGGTGGGTGTCCCGTCAAGTCGGGAGCCGCGGGAGCACGGTCGCCCGGAACCCTACCTCGTGAGGCCCGGGAAGCGAGTGCTTCCCGGGCCTCCAAGGGGATCGGGGACGACTCCGCACGGATCCCGTGCGGATCAGAACGCGATGTCGCGCCAGGTGCCGACCTCGGCGGCGGTCAGTGCCCTCGGCAGGACGGCCATGCGGTCGACCGCCCCGCTCAGGCGCTGGCCGCCGCCCTGGTCGGCGCCGAAGCGCAGCGGCCGAGAGGTGCAGCCGGTGATGCCGTCGGTGGTGGCCGTGCCGCCGCCGACCCGGGTGCCGTCCACGTACGTGTTGATCGCGCCGGTCCGGTCCATGGTGACGACGAGGTCGATGTAGCGGCCGGTCGGGATCGTCCCGCTCAGCCCCACGTTCAGCCCGGCGCCGATGAAGCGCAGGGTGTTGGAGGGGGTCAGGTCGACGATGATCCCGTCGGTGCCCGGGTTGCCGCTCGGCTGGGAGTCGAAGAGCCGCCGGTAGCCGGTCCCCTCGATCTTGACCTCGGCCGCGAACGTCGCCTCGGGCAGGTAGCCGATCAGCGTGTTCTCCGTGGTGATGTAGGTCGAGCCGTTCAGGACCAGCCCGCTGCCGCTCGGGGCCGCGGTGTCGTAGGTCGCGGTGCCGACGACGGTGCCGTGCCTGCCGCTGCCGGAGGAGTCGGTGACGGTCGTGCCCGACGTCGGGTCCCAGGCGACGACGGCCCTGCCCGCCGGGGGGGAGACGCACGGGCTGAGGCTGACGGAGGTCGCACCACCGGCCGTCCAGCCGTCGCCCGCGAGTTCCGCCGTGATCCGCGCGGACCTGGTCCCGTTCGCCGGGCCGACGGCCACGGTGAACGAGGCGGTCCTGGACTGCCCGACCGGGACCTCCGGCACCTGGATCGAGACGGGCGTGGCCGTCCAGCCCTGCGGCAGGACGAGGGTCGCCGCGCCCGCGGGCACGGTGCGGCCCCCGGTCGCGGTGACGGTGACCTCGACCGGGATCGACTCACCGCTGCCCGCGGCCCCGGGAGCGGTGATCTTGACGACCACCTCGTTGACGATCGTGTAGGACCTGCCCGCCTTGGCGTCGATGGTGATGACGTCACCGTCGCGGCGCGGGTCGATCGTCCTGCCACGCTCGTCCTCGACGCGGTAGCGGCCACCGATCATGGCGGCCCGGACCTTGAGGGGACCGGACCTGCCGGCGTGCACGGTGACCCTGTCGGCGTTGCCGTCCTTCCAGGAGGCGTCCACGGTCACGTCACCGCGGGCCCGCAGACCGGTCACCGAGCCGGTGGGCCAGGTCGACGGCAGCGCGGGCAGCACGTGGACGGTGTCGTGCTGGCTCTGCAGCAGCATCTCGGCCATGCCGGAGGTGGCGCCGAAGTTGCCGTCGATCTGGAACGGCGGGTGGGTGTCCCACAGGTTGTCCAGCGTGGAGCCCTTGAGCTGCTCGCCGAGCATCTTGTGCGCGTGGTCGCCGTCCAGCAGGCGCGCCCAGAAGTTGATCTTCCATGCCTTGCTCCAGCCGGTGCCGCCGTCGCCCCGCGCGGTGAGTGAGACCTTGGCCGCCTCGGATTCGGGGGTCCCGGCCGTTATCTGCCGTCCGGGGTGCAGCGCGAACAGGTGGGAGACATGCCGGTGGGTGTTGCCCCGGTCGTCCAGGTCCTCCTTCCACTCCTGGAGCTGTCCCCAGGAACCGATCCGGATGCCCGGGTCGAGCTTGGCCAGCGCGGCCGTCACCTCGGCCTGGAAGGCCTTGTCGGTCTTCAGCTCCTTCGCCGCCTCCAGGGTGTTGGTCAGCAGGTCGAAGACGATCTGCTGGGACATCGAGGCGCCCGCCGTGAAGTCGCCCTGCTCGGGGGAGTAACTGGGGGAGACCACGAGAGAGCCGTCACGCGGGTCGGTGTAGAGGGTGTCCAGCCAGAACTCGGCCGCGCCCTTCATCACCGGGTACGCGGTCTTGCGCAGGTATTTGGTGTCGCCGCTGAAGCGGTAGTGGTCGTACATCTGCTGGGTCAACCACGCCGCCGCGTCCGGGAACCAGAACGAGGTGGCCCAGTTGTGCACGCCGGTGAAGCCGAACGGGTTGGTCTCGTTGTGCACCACCCAGCCGCGCGCCCCGAACATCTCCCGCGCGGTCTTCGCGCCGGGGGCGACCATCGACTGGGTGTAGCGGTCGTACGGTTCGGTCGTCTCGGCGAGGTTGGTCTGCTCGGCGAGCCAGTAGTTCATCTGCAGGTTGATGTTGACGTGGTAGTCGGCCGACCAGGGGGGGTTGGTCGAGTTGTTCCACACGCCCTGCAGGTTGGCCGGGAGCGACCCCGTCCTGGAGGAGGCGATCAGCAGGTAGCGGCCGTAGGCGAAGAACATCGCCTCCAGCGCCCGGTCGTCGGCCGAGGCACCGCCGGTGTACGCCGCGCGGAGCCTGTCGGTCGGGACGGCCGGGGCCCGCTGACCGAGGTCGAGCCTGACCCGGTCGAACAGCTTCCGGTAGTCGGCCAGGTGGTCGGACCTGAGCTTTTCGTACGACTTCCCGGCGGCCTTGTCGACCGCCGAGGTGACCTTGGCGTGCGGGTCGGCGCCCCGGTAGGTGGGGTAGGTGTCGGCGTAGTCGGTGCCCGCCGACAGCACGAACACCGCGCTGTCGGCGCCCGCGACGGTGATCCGGTCGGTGCCGTCGGTGCGGGTGCCGCCCTGGGTGATCACCTGGACCTGGGACTCGAACCTCATGCCGTTGTCGGCGAGCGCACCCCGGACCGTCAGGCGTCCCTTCGAGACCGAGACCTGCTTGTCGGAGCGGGGGGAGGAGGTGCGCAGCGTGAAGGAGACCTTGCCCTTCTCATCGGCGGAGATCCGGCCGACGATGACGTTGCCGGGGTGGCTGGCGAAGTACTCGCGGGAGTAGGTCACGCCGTCCGCGGTGTAGCCGACCCTGGCGACCGCGTCGCGCAGGCTCAGCTCCCGGCGGTAGCCGGTGGTGGCCCCGGGGGTCTCGGGCATGTCCAGCCAGAGGTCGCCGAAGGTCTGGTAGGCGCCGAACCCCCTCTTGGGCTGGCCGAGCTTGGCCGCCACCGCCGTGGGGGAGATCTTGCCGACGCGGTCGATCTCTGCCCTGACCTCGGCGATCGCGTTCGGCCTGGGGGAGGTCCAGTTGCCGAAGTCGTAGCCGTTGGAACCGGGACCGCCGGTCCACAGGGACTTCTCGTTGAACTGGATCTGCTCGCCGCCGACGCCGCCGAACACCATGGCGCCCAGCGCGCCGTTGCCGATCGGCAGTGCCTGGGTCTCCCAGTCGGTGGCGGGCTTGTCGTACCAGAGTGTCAAGTCATCGGGTGTATCTGCTTGTGTCATGTTCGCTGACAGCTCCGCATTCGCCAGACCGGGTCCGTACAGCCCGGTAGTGAGGGTGAGGGTGGCGAGGAGAACTATGGCGAGGCGTCGTCGTGGGGGGCGAGGCAACAAATTCCTCCGATCACAGGGGAGACTGTTTATAGGAGATAGCACCGAAACCCCGCTGCAACAAGCCTCATCCTCCGATGTTTGTGCGAGTCGATCGCTCGCGTTCCCGTCACTGGAAGCCGCGTCGCAGGCGATCTTTGCTCCTGCCTGCCGAGGGAAGTCCGATGACTGAAGGTCGAAATTGGGCGATGATCCGATATAACCCCTGTCGGGCGGGATTTCTCCTCGATAACGGATCGGATGTATCGGGGGCGAGGGGTTGACATCGAGGTTCGGCGTCGTTCAGCATCACGGAACAAGACATCCGATGTATCAACGAAGGGTGCGGTGTGAAGCTGCTGCGAGTAGGACCCGTCGGCCATGAGCGGCCGGCCGTCCTGGACGGGGCCGGTAACCTCCGCGAAATCTCCGAAGCCGAGATCGACGGGGCTTTCCTCGCCTCCGGGGGAGTGGCTCGCGTCCGGGAGGCGCTGGAGCGGGGCGAACTGCCCGTGCTGGACGCCGAGGGACTGCGGATCGGCGCCCCGATCGCCAGGCCGGGCAAGATCGTGTGCATCGGGCTCAACTACCGCGACCACGCGGAGGAGACGAACACCCCGCCCCCGGCGGAACCGGTCGTCTTCATGAAGGCAGCCAACACGATCGTCGGTCCCGACGACGAGGTGCTCATCCCCAGGGACAGCGTGAAGACCGACTGGGAGGTCGAGCTGGCGGTCGTCATCGGCGAGACGGCCCGCTACGTCGAGACGGACGAGGAGGCGCTGTCCAAGATCGCGGGCTACACCATCTCCAACGACGTCTCCGAGCGTGAGTTCCAGCTGGAGCGCGGCGGCCAGTGGGACAAGGGCAAGTCCTGCGAGACCTTCAACCCGCTCGGTCCCTGGCTGGTCACCTCCGACGAGATCCCCGACCCGCAGGCCCTGGGCCTGCGCCTGTCGGTGGACGGCGTGCGGCGCCAGAGAGGCGACACCAAGAACATGATCTTCACCGTGGCGGAGATCGTCCGCTACCTCAGCCGGTTCATGGTCCTCGAACCCGGTGACCTCATCAACACCGGCACCCCCGCCGGCGTCGCGCTCGGCCTGCCCGGCACCCCGTACCTGCGAGCGGGGCAGGTCATGGAACTGGAGATCGACGGCCTCGGCGCCCAGCGGCAGACGGTGGGACAGGCATGAGCGAGGGGGTGGGCGCTTACCACATCACCTCGATGGAGACCCATGACATCCGCTTCCCCACCTCGCTGGCGCTCGACGGCTCCGACGCGATGAACCCCGACCCCGACTACTCGGCCGCCTACCTGGTGCTGAGGACCGACGACGGGTTCGAGGGCCACGGCTTCGCCTTCACCATCGGACGCGGCAACGAGGTGCAGACCTCCGCGATCAGGGCGCTGGAGCCGTACGTGCTCGGCAGGGACGTCGAGGACATGGGCGCGCTCTGGAAGGAGATGGTCCACGACTCCCAGCTGCGCTGGCTCGGCCCGGAGAAGGGCGTCATGCACATGGCGATCTCCGCCGTGGTCAACGCGCTCTGGGACCTGAAGGCCAAGCGGGCGGGCAGGCCGCTCTGGCTGCTGCTGGCCGAGATGTCGCCCGAGGAGCTCGTCGAGCTGGTCGACTTCCGCTACCTCACCGACGCGCTCACCCCGCGGGAGGCGCTGGAGATCCTGCGCGCCGCCGAGCCCGGCAGGCGCGAGCGCATCGCCCACCTGCGCGAGCACGGCTACCCGGCCTACACGACCTCACCGGGATGGCTCGGCTACGGCGACGACAAGCTGCGCCGCCTGTGCAAGGAGGCGATGGACGAGGGCTTCACCCAGATCAAGCTGAAGGTCGGCGCCGACCTGGAGGACGACCGGCGGCGGATGCGCATCGCCCGCGACACCTGCGGCGACGACTTCCCCATCGCGATCGACGCCAACCAGCGCTGGGACGTCGACTCCGCCATCGCCTGGGTGAACGCCCTCGCGGAGTTCCGCCCGCACTGGGTGGAGGAGCCGACCAGCCCCGACGACGTGCTCGGCCACGCCGCCATCGCCAGGGGCATCGCGCCCATCCCGGTCGCCACCGGCGAGCACGTCCAGAACCGCATGGTCTTCAAGCAGCTCCTGCAGGCCGACGCGATCTCCTACCTGCAGATCGACGCGGCCCGCGTCGCGGGGGTGAACGAGAACATCGCGATCCTGCTGCTCGCCGCCAAGTTCGGCGTCCCGGTCTGCCCGCACGCGGGCGGGGTCGGCCTGTGCGAGCTGGTGCAGCACCTGTCGATGTTCGACTACGTCGCGGTCAGCGGCTCGATGGAGAACCGGGTGATCGAGTATGTCGACCACCTGCACGAGCACTTCGTCGATCCCGTGGTGATCGAGAACGGCGCCTACGTCGCGCCGAGTCTGCCCGGTTTCGGCGCGGCCATGCACGCCGCGTCGATCACCGACCACACCTACCCCGACGGTCCGGTATGGAGGTCCCTCAATGGGTGAGTTCGACGGCCTGCGCGCCCTGGTCACCGGTGGTGGCTCCGGCATCGGCCTGGCCGCCGCCACCCTGCTGGCCGAGCGGGGCGCGCGGGTGGCCTGTCTGGACATCAACGCCTCCGGGGGGCCGTTCGTCGAGGTCAAGGCGGATGTCACCGACGAGGAGGCGGTCCGCGCGGGCGTCTCCGGGGCCGTCGAGCAACTCGGCGGCCTGGACGTCCTCATCAACAACGCCGGGATCGGCGCCGCAGGGACGATCGAGGACAACTCCTACGAGGAGTGGTCGAAGGTTCTGGACGTCAACGTGCTGGGCATCGTCCGGGTCACCCGGGCGGCCCTGCCGCACCTGCGCCGCTCGGCACACGCCGCGATCGTCAACACCTGCTCGATCGCGGCGACGGCGGGACTGCCCCAGCGGGCGCTCTACAGCGCGTCCAAGGGGGCCGTCCAGTCACTGACCCTGGCGATGGCCGCCGACCACGTCCACGAGGGGATCCGCGTCAACTGCGTCAACCCGGGCACCGCCGACACTCCCTGGGTGCGGCGCCTGCTCGACGCGGCGCGGGATCCGGCGGCCGAGCTGGCGGCACTGGAAAGCCGCCAGCCGATGGGCCGTCTGGTGAGCGCCCCCGAGGTCGCCGCGGCGATCGCCTACCTCGCGAGCCCGCTCGCGGCGTCCACCACCGGTACGGTCCTGGCCGTGGACGGCGGAATGCACGGGCTCAGGCTCCGGCCCAAACCCTGATTCCGAGGTCGGCCTGACCCGGATGAGACAGCGCTTCACAGAAAACTCACCCCCCACATGGCTTTGAATCGAGGCAAAGGTATGAAAATCGGACCCGCGGCGACAGGCGCGGCACTGCTCGCGCTCGCCTTTACCCTCTCCGCGTGCGGATCGCCGGAGGCCACCGGTACCGGCGCGGCCCAGCCCGCCGGTGAGGCCGGTGCCAAGGGCGGCAAGGTCGGGATCGACTTCCCCCGCGCGGACTCCGACTTCTGGAACTCGTTCAACAAGTACGTCCCGCAGATGGCGACCGAGCTGGGCGTCGACCTGATGCCGCCGACCAACTCGCAGAACGACGTGGCCAAGCTGGTGGCCAACACCCAGGCCCTGTCGGGACAGGGCGCCAAGGTGATCGTCATGGCCCCGCAGGACACCGGCGCGATCGCCTCCACGCTGCAGACCCTGGAGGGCAAGAACATCCCCGTCGTCACCGTGGACACCCGCCCGGACAAGGGCAAGGTCTACATGGTGGTACGGGCCGACAACAAGGCGTACGGCACGAAGGCCTGCGAGTTCCTCGGCGAGAAGCTCGGCGGCAAGGGCAAGGTCGTCCAGCTCATGGGCGCGCTCTCGTCGATCAACGGCCGCGACCGGGCCGAGGCGTTCGGCGCCTGCATGAAGGAGAAGTTCCCCGAGATCACGGTCTTCGACGAGCCGACCGAGTGGGAGGGCACCAAGGCCGCCTCGATGCTGCAGACCCGCCTTGAGCAGCACCCGGATATCAAGGGCGTCTACATGCACGCCGGAGGTGTCCACCTGGCCCCCACCATCCAGGTGCTCAAGGCCAAGAACCTGATCGTGCCGCCGGAGGACCCCAAGCACGTCTTCGTGATCTCCAACGACGGCATCCCGCAGGAGTTCGAGGCCATCCGCAAGGGCGAGATCGACGCCACGGTCTCCCAGCCGGCCGACCTCTACGCCAAGTACGCGATGTTCTACGCCAAGGCCGCGGCCGAGGGCAAGACCTTCCAGCCCGGCCCCACCGACCACGACAGCACGATCATCCAGCTGCCGAACGGTCTTGAGGACCAGCTCCCCGCCCCGCTGGTCACCAAGGAGAACGTGGACGACAAGGCTCTCTGGGGTAACCAGGTCAAGTGATGACATCTTCCGTCACGGCGGTCGAAGCGGTTGGGATCACCAAGCGCTTCGGCCCCACCACAGCCCTCAACGGCGCCGGGATCGCCATCGCCGAGGGGGAGACGCACGCGCTCGTCGGCAGGAACGGCGCGGGCAAGTCCACGCTGGTGTCGATCCTGACCGGCCTGCAGCGTCCGGACGAGGGTGAGGTCCGCTTCGCCGGTCGGCCCGCGCCGCCACCGGCCGACCGGGACGCCTGGCGGCAGCGTGTCGCGTGCGTCTACCAGAAGTCGACGATCATCCCCACGCTCTCCGTCGCGGAGAACCTCTTCCTGAACCGCCAGACCGAGCGGGGCAGGATCAACTGGCGGAGCCTGCGAAGGCGGGCCCGGCAGCTCCTGGAGCAGTACGGCGTGGACGTCGACGCCGAGACCATGGCCGGGGATCTCGGCGTCGAGCAGCGCCAGCTGCTGGAGATCGCCAGGGCGCTGTCGTTCGGCGCCCGGTTCATCATCCTGGACGAGCCCACCGCCCAGCTCGACGGCCCCGCCATCCAGCGGCTCTTCGACCGGATGCGCGCCCTGCGGGAGCAGGGCGTCACGATGATGTTCATCTCCCACCATCTTGAGGAGGTGTACGAGATCTGCCAGAGCGTCTCGGTCTTCCGCGACGCCCGGCACATCGTCACCGCCGCGGTCGGCGACCTGCCCCACGACCGGCTCGTCGACGCGATGACCGGCGAGGCCACCGCCGCCTACGAGTACCGCACCCGCACGCCCGGCACCTCGGCCCCCGTGGTGCTCTCGGCGCGGGCGCTCAGTCTCGCCGGCCGCTACCAGAACGTGGACCTGGCCGTCCGCGCGGGCGAGATCGTCGGCCTGGCCGGTTCGGGCAGCAGTGGCAAGGTCGGCCTCGCCGAGACCCTGGTCGGCCTGCACCGGGCGGACACCGGGACGGTGACGGTCAACGGCACGGAGGTCAGGCAGGGCGACGTGCCGTCGGCGCTCCGCGCCGGGCTCGGGTTCGTCCCCCAGGACAGGCACCACCAGGGCTTCGTCCCGCTGCTGTCGATCGCCGAGAACGCGACCATCCCGATCGCCCACAAGCTCGGCCGCTTCGGCGCGGTGTTCCCGGCCCGCCGCCGCGAGCGTGGCGCCCGGATGATCGAACAGCTGGACATCAAGACGACGGGGCCCGACCAGCCGGTGGCCGACCTGTCCGGCGGCAACGCCCAGAAGGTGGTGCTGGCCAGGGCGCTCGCCGACGACCCCCGCGCGCTCGTGGTCATCAACCCGACCGCCGGGGTGGACGTCAAGGCCAAGCACTCCCTGCTCGGCGCGGTGGAGGACGCGGCCGACCGGGGCGCGGGGGCCGTACTGGTCTCCGACGAACTCGACGACCTGAGGATCTGCGACCGGGTCCTCGTCATGTTCCACGGCAGGATCGTCAAGGACGTGCCGCGCGGCTGGACGGACAACGAGCTGGTGGCGGCGATGGAAGGTATCGACCACTGATGACCACGACGAAGACCCTCCCTCCCGTGCCGACCGCCCCTCGGGGGCGCCGCATCCGGCTCGGGCGTTTCCGCGACCTCACCCTGGTCCCGGTGATCGTCGTTCTGCTGATCGCCGGTTCCCTGGTGGACCCGATCTTCCTCACTCCGGGCAACCTGACCAACGTGCTCCAGCAGCAGTCCGCCCTGGCGCTGGTGGTGCTCGCCGAGGCGCTGATCCTGATCTCCGGCAAGTTCGACCTCTCGCTGGAGTCCACGGTCGGCATGGCGCCCGCCGTCGGCGTGATGCTGGTCATCCCGGTGGCGGCCGGCGGCTTCGGCCTTGAGCTGCCCGGCATCCTGGCGATCCCGCTCTGCCTGCTGATCGGCGGCCTGGTCGGCGCCTTCAACGGCTTTCTGATCCTGCGGTTCCAGCTGTCGGCCTTCATCGTCACGCTGGCCATGATGATCGTCGTGCACGGTCTCCAGCTGGGTCTCACCCAGGGCAAGAGCCTGTTCGAGCTGCCCGAGTCGTTCCTCTACCTGGGCAGCGCCACCTGGCTCGGCCTGCCGGCGGCCATCTGGATCGTCGGCGCGCTCTTCACCGCGGCCATCGTCGCGCTCGGCTACTTCCGGGTCGGCCGCTCGCTCTACGCCATCGGCGGCAACGCCGACGCCGCCCGCGCGGCGGGCGTCAGGGTCGAGCGGGTCGTCTGGGTCGTCTTCGTCATCGGCGGGATCGTCGCCGCGCTGGCCGGCGTGCTGGAGACCGGTCGCCTGGGCGGCATCAGCGCCAACCAGGGCGTCGGCTGGATCTTCATGGCCTTCGCCGCCGCCGTCATCGGCGGCGTCAGCATGGACGGCGGCAAGGGGACGATCCTCGGCGCGCTCACCGGTGTCCTGGTGATCGGCCTCGTCGAGAACATCCTGACCCTGAAGGGCGTCCCCGGCGAGTGGAAACAGCTCGTCTACGGTTCGATCATTCTGGTCGCCTTGATGATCAGCCGCCTGGCCGGCGGCAAGGCCCAGGACTGACGCGCCGCGCGTCCCGCTCCTCCGGGCGGGACGCGCGGACGTTCAGCCCGTACGGGCGCGGAGCCGGTGCGGACCTGCGAAGTCTGTAGGTAGGGATGCGCGGACCCGGGCGGATACCTCAAACTGCACGAGAGCCGTAAAGCATTACTCCCGTACGGGAAACGTGAAGCCGTACAGAACGGAGCAAGAGGTGCAGGTCAGTAGGTATGGCTTCGGTGCGGCCCCGATCGGGAACCTGTTCTCGGCGGTCGGCGAGGACGTGGCGCGGGCGGCGGTGGACGCGGCCTACGAGGCGGGCATCCGGCTGTTCGACACCGCGCCGCACTACGGGCTCGGCCTGTCGGAGCGGCGGCTCGGCGCCGCCCTGGCGGACCGGCCCCGTGACTCCTACATCCTGTCCACCAAGGTCGGCCGCCTGCTCGTCCCGGCCGAAGAACCCTTCGGCCGGGACGAGCAGGGCTTCGACGTCCCCGCCGACCTGCGCCGGGTGTGGGACTTCTCCCGCGACGGGGTCAGGCGCTCGCTGGAGGAGAGCCTGGAACGGCTCGGCCTGGACGCGGTCGACATCGCCCTGATCCACGACCCGGACGACCACTGGGAGCAGGCCGTCTCCGAGGCCTACCCGGCTCTGGCGGAGCTGCGCGACCAGGGGGTCGTCAAGGCGATCGGGGTCGGCATGAACCAGGCGGAGATGCTCGCCCGGTTCGTCCGCGAGACCGGCGTCGACATGGTCATGCTCGCCGGGCGCTACACCCTCCTCGACCAGTCGGGCACCGACGAGCTGCTGCCGCTCTGTGCCGGGCGCGGCGTCTCGGTGTTCGCCGCCGGGGTGTTCAACAGCGGCCTGCTGGCCACCCACGACCCGTCGGGCACCTACGACTACGCACCGGCCCCCGGCCCGCTCCTGGAGCGCGCCCGCCGGATCGCCGCCGTCTGCGACCGCCACGACGTCACCCTGCCCCAGGCGGCGCTGGCCTTCCCGCTGCGCCACCCGGCGATCGCCTCGGTCGTCATCGGCGCCCGCTCCGCCACCGAGGTGACCCGCAACGCCGCCCTGACCGCCCGCCCCATCCCCGAGAACCTCTGGACCGACCTGGCGGCCGAAGGTCTGATCCCCTGAACATGCACCGGCGGGGAGTCTGAGATCTGACTGATTCCTGATTTTGAGCCAGAAACAAGGAGTAGCATGAGCCGGGAAGGGAGGTCCCTCATGGCTGATGCCAAACCCGGGAAATCTCTGGCGGGAGCGGTCAAGAAGCGAAAGCATCCGGCGATCTCGGCGCAGCGAGATCACGAAGTGGCCGCTGCGTCACGGATTCCTCGCAGGAAAGAGGTCGAGGAGCAGGCCGCGCTGGCCTTGTTCGATCAAGCGCAACGGCTGGACGGAGTAGCCGCCAGCACCCATGAGACCGACACCCGTGACACGATCCGAGAAGTCGTTCATGACTTGCTCGTTCATGCCGAGCCGGTGCGAGCGACGGTCGCATCGAAGATCCTCGGTGTTGACGAGAAGACGGTTCGAGCATGGGTCGGGGAGGGACTGCTCATCCAAGTCAGGGGAAAACCCCGCTTGATGCTTGAGGCCGAACGTCTGTACGCCGTGGCAGCGCTCGTTCAGGATCTGCGCCGGGTCGGCCGTACCCGCGGTCTTGCCGAGGCGATCCGGCACCGCCTGCAGGACCGGGAACTTCTGGAGAACGACCAACTGACCGAAGGTCTTCGACAGGTGAGGCAGGGCGAGGGCCGTCCATGGCGAGAGATCAGGGCGGAGTGGAGTTCCAGGAACTCGGAACCAACCGTCGATGAAGACTGAGGTCTATCTCTCCGTTATCGCGGAGAAGCAGGCTGAGACTTTGCGTGGAGCGGATCTAAGGGCCTTCGTCGCTTTTGTCGATGATCTGGAAGCACGAGGTTGCATGGCTCTCGGATACCGGCTCACCGGAGAGATTCCGGTGAGCCGGTTGTGCGTCAAACATTTGAGAGGCGCAATGCGCGTCGTGGTCGCGTTTGAGAATGTGGGGCGTTCGTGGGTTCTGATGTTGGGGCCTCATGACGAGCGTAACCGGACGCAGGATGTTTACACCTCACTATGGAAGGTGTGCGGGCTGGACGCGCCACCGGCGGGCGAGCGTACCAAGCCCGCCTGTTGTGATGATGACGGTGCTGACCCGAGCCTGCCGGAAATCGACGACCTGGTAGCTCGTTGCCGTGACCTTGCCAGGCTGTCTCGTCGGCGTAGGTATGCGAACTGACTGATTGTCGGTGGTGCGTTTCGGTCGAGTCGTTCCTTGACGCCTCCGTATCGGCACTCGCGTGACCCGGCCGGGGCCGCCGCCTCAGGCCAGGGCGTTGCGGAGCCAGTCCTCGACGCCGGCGATGTGGACGGTCGCCCAGGCGCGGGCGACCTCCGGCTGGTGGGCGGCGATGGCGTCGCAGATCGCGGTGTGCTGCTCGCGGGTCTTCTCCAGGGCGTTCTCCTGGGTGAGACCCCTCCAGATCCTGGCCCTGGTGGTGGGACCGGAGAGGCTCTCGATGAGGGAGCAGAGCACGGCGTTGCCCGAGCCCGCCGCGATGCGCTGGTGGAACTCCAGATCGTTGGCGACGAGCTGCTCGACGCTCGGGTCGGGAGGCAGCGCGTCGAGGATCTTACGGAGTTCGGCCACCTCCGACTCGGACATGTACGTCGCCGCCATGGCGGTCGCCGCGGGTTCCAGGATCCGGCGAACCTGGAAGAACTGCAGCACCGTGTCGTCCTGATGGAAGTCGACCACGAACGACATGGCGTCGAGCAGGAGCCTCGGCTCCAGGCTGGTCACGTACGTGCCGTCGCCTTGGCGCACGTCCAGCACGTTGATCAGGGCCAGCGCCCTGACCGCCTCGCGCAGGGAGTTGCGCGAGAGGCCGAGCCGGTCGGCCAGGTCGGCCTCCTTGGGCAGCCTGCTGCCCGGGGCGAGTTCGCCGGACAGGATCATCTGCTTGATCCTGTCGATAGCGGCGTCGGTGACCGCCACTCCGCACCGTCCTCAGGTTTCGCCAGACATCCGATGTCTATGAGTGTATGGCGAACCGGACCGGATCCACCCCCGTCACCCGGCGGATGATCCCGCGAGCCTCCAGGGTGCGCAGGTGCGCCGCCGCCTCCCCGGCCGCCATCCCACGCAGCATGGGAGGGAAGTCCTCCCAGGGCCGGTTCCAGGTCATCCGTCCGGCGATCTCCCAGATGGTCAGCGGCTCCGCCGCCTCGGCGAGCAGTGCGGCCAGCCGTCGGAGCTTCTCCTCGTGGTGGATGCCGATCTCCGCCGCCCGAGCCGCCGTATCCGGAAATATCCATTCATGGGCGGGCAGGGCTTCGAGTTCGCCCAGGCCCTTCACCTTCTCCAGCGACTCCAGGAAGTCGCTGAGCGGGTCGACGTCCGCCCGGTCGTACGGGTAGATGCCGATGTGCGGGGTGATCGCCGGCAGCACGTGGTCGCCGGTGAAGAGCCGGTCGGCGTCCTCCAGGTGCAGGCAGACATGGCCCGGCGTGTGGCCGGGGGTCCAGATCGTACGGAGCCTGCGCCCCGGCAGGTCGATCAGGTCGCCGTCGGAGAGAACGCGGTCCGGCAGCGCGGGCGGCTTCGGCCGGTTCACGGTCACCTCCTCCACCTCGACGGTGCCCGCCCCCGCGCGGCGCAGCATGTCGGCCTGGAGGTCGCGGTGCGCGTCGCCCTCGACCTCCCGCATGAAGCTGACCAGTTCGGCGTCGGCCTCGTGCATGGCGATCCATGCGCCGGACTCCTCCCTGATCTGCCCGGCCAGCCCGGCGTGGTCGGGGTGGAAGTGGGTGACGACCACCCCGCGCACGTCGCGTACGTCCATGCCGACCGCGCCCAGCCCGTCGCGCAGGGCCAGCCACGCCTCAGGGGCGTTCCAGCCCGCGTCGATGAGCACCGGCCCGGCGGGGGACTCGATCGCGTAGACCAGGGTGTAGCCGAGCGGATTGCCGGGGATCGGGACGGGCACGCTCCACACACCGCCACCGGTGTCGAACGGACGCTGCTCGCTGTACGGCCTGCGGCGGGATTTCAACGGTGCTGCTCCTTACCGGCGCCGGTCAAAGGCGCTCCAGGACGGTCGCGGTCGCGAGCGCCCCGCCCGCGCACATCGATACCAGCGCGGTCGAGGAGTCGGACCGCTCAAGCTCGTGCAGGGCGGTGGTGACCAGCCGGGAACCGGTCGCGCCGACCGGATGGCCGAGTGCGATGGCACCACCGTTGACGTTGACCCGTTCCATGTCTGGCTTGTGTACCGATGACCAGGATAAGACCACCGCTGCGAAAGCCTCATTCACCTCGAACCTATCGATGTCTGCCGTGCTCATCCCGGTGGCGGACAGGACTTTGGCCGTCGCGTCCACCGGCCCGTCCAGGTGGTAGTACGGCTCGGCGCCGACGAGCGCCTGGGCGAGGATGCGGGCCCTGGGACGCAGGCCGTGCCGGGCGGCGGCCTCCTCGCTCATCAGCAGCACCGCCGCCGCGCCGTCGGAGATCTGCGAGGAGGTGCCCGCGGTGTGCATGCCGCCCTCGCCCATCACGGGCTTGAGCCCGGACAGCCCTTCGAGCGTGGTCTCGCGCAACCCCTGGTCCCTGCTGACGACGCGGGTCTCCCCGGTGGGCTGCCCGTCCTCGCCGAGGATCGGCGCGGTCACCGGGATGATCTCCCGGTCGAAGCGGCCCTCGGCCCACGCCGCCGCGGCGAGCCGCTGGGACCTGGCGCCGAACCCGTCGAGCCGCTCGCGGGTCAGCCCGCGCCGTCGCGCGATCCGCTCGGCGGCGGTGAACTGGTCGGGCAGGTCGATGGACCAGTCGTCGGGCCGGGGCCGGGCGGGCAGCACGTTGGAGCCGAGCGGTGCCCGGCTCATCACCTCGACGCCGCAGGCCACGCCGACGTCGATGACACCGGCCGAGATGAGCGCCGCGACCAGGTGCACGGCCTGCTGGGAGGAGCCGCACTGCGCGTCGATCGTGGTCACGCCCGTCTGGTACGGCAGGCCGGCGTACAGCCAGGCATGTCGCCCGACATGACCGCCCTGCTCACCGGCCTGCGTGACGCACCCGGCGAAGACCTGTTCCACGGCGGCGGGGTCGATGCCCGCCCTGTCGATCAGACCACCCAGCGCCGCCGCGAGGACCGCCTGCGGCTTCAGCCCGGCGAGCCATCCATTGCGTCTGCCGATCGGGGTTCTCACGGCTTCGACGATCACTGCACCCATACGATCTCCTCGCCCGCCGTCCCAGAACGTTGCTCTAGTCGCCTTCCAGTGCGACTGTAACGGGTTCTAGTTTCAGGTGGAAGGAGAGGGTCGGAAATCGGCGAGCAGGCGTTCGGCGGCGATCTCGATGCGCCGCTGGATCTGCTCGTAGGTGCGGCGCCCCCTGAGCATCTCCAGAAGCTCGTGCACCCAGATGCTGGACAGCGAGCCCGCGAGGGCGAACTGCTCCTCGGTGGCGGTGTCGACGGTGAGGTCGTCTCCGGCGACGCGGAGCAGCAGCCCGGTCATCCGGTCGCCGAACGGCGTCTCGACCTCGGCCATGATCAGCGAGCGGATGAGCGCATCGGCGAGTTCGGGCTCGCGCATCAGGCCGCGGGTGGCACGCATCAGGATGTCGACGGCCCGCCCCGAGGCCGCGGTGGCGCTGGGCGGGCGGCGCTCGATGCTGCTTTCGAGGAGGTCGATCTCCTCGCCCACGACGGCGACGACAAGATCCATCTTGGAGGGGAAGTACCGATAGAGCGTTCCCAGTGCGACCCCGGCACGCTCGGCGACGGTCCGCATCTGCATCGCCTCGACGCCGCCTCGCGAGGCGAGGGCGGCGGCGGCCTGGACGATGCGCTTGCGCCGCTGATGCTGGCTCCTGGTGCGGACGCCCGTGGACGCCGGTTCGCTCTGCATGCCGGATGTCTTCTCGGTCGTGACCGGATCGAGGTCTCTCGGGACGGGCCTGTCGGCCGCGTGCGGGGTGACCGGCACGTCGGTGGACACATGCGGGGTACGCATGAGAACACGTTATCTGATTTCCGGATACTCCGGTGGGTTACTCGCCGGTCACAAAGACGCCCCACGCTTACACGGCATATGCGATGTCGCGGTTATCCGGTGAGGTGTTGTGATCAGCCGGCTCTGGACACGGAATAGAATCTGTTCTACTTTTCGGAGCAGCTGGCCTGGGCATCCTGGCGGGAGGCGCAATGTCCGAAGAGACGCTGGCGGGGCTGCTGGAGCGGCGCGCCGACGACGACCGGCCCGGCCTGCTCTTCGAGGAGCGGACCTGGAGCTGGCGCGAGTACGTCGCCGAGTGCCGGGCCCGCGCCGCCCTGCTGGACGCGCGTGGCCGGAACCTGCACGTCGGCGTGCTGTTCGACAACGTTCCCGAGGTGCTGTTCCTGCTGGGCGGGGCCGCGCTCTCCGGTCACGTGGTCGTCGCGCTGAACACCACCAGGAGTGCCGCCGAACTCGCCCGCGACGCGGACGCGACGCATGTCGACCTGATCCTGCACGAGCCCGCCCACGCCGGCCTCGCGGCCGACCTCGCCGCGTTCCGCGATCCGGAAGCGGCCCGCTCCCGGCCATCCGCCGATCCCGCCGCGCCGTCGCCCGCTCCTTTGGCGGGCCCGGTGCGCGAGGACACGCTGACGATGCTGATCTTCACGTCGGGGACCTCGGGACGGCCCAGGGCGGTGAAGATCACGCAGCGGAAGATCGCGGTTCCGGGGGCGAGCCTGGCGGCGATGCTGTCGCCGCAGGACGTCGTCTACTGCTCGATGCCGCTCTTCCACTCCGGGGCGATCATGGCCGCGTACGCCCCGGCGGTGGCGTCGGGGGCGGCGCTGGTGCTGCGGCGGAGGTTCTCGGCCTCGGGCCTGATGCCCGACGTCAGGCGCTACGGGGTCACCTACCTGCACTACGTGGGCAAGGCGCTCTCCTATGTGCTGGCCACCCCGGCGGAGCCCTCGGACGCGGAGAACACCCTCAAGATCGCGTTCGGCAACGAGGGCAGCGCCACCGCGGTCAGCCGGTTCGGGGAGCGTTTCGGCTGCTACGTCATCGACGCGTTCGGGTCCACCGAGACCGCGATCTCGATCACCCCCGCCCCGTCCGGGCCGCCGGGATGCCTGGGCAGGCTCCCCGAGGAGGTCGAGATCCGCGACCCCGCCACGGGGGAAAGGTGCCCGGTCGCGGTCTTCGAGGACGGGCGGCTGCTCAACGCGGGCGAGGCGATCGGGGAGCTGGTCAACACCCGCGGACTGGGCCTGTTCGACGGCTACTACAACGACCCCGACGCCGACCGCGAGCGCGTCAGGCAGGGCGCGTTCTGGTCGGGGGACCTGGCCTACGCCGACGCCGACGGTTACGTGTTCTTCGCCGGTCGGGGCACCGAGCGGCTCCGGGTGGACGGGGAGAACCTGGCGGTCGCGCCGATAGAGGCGGTCGTGCGCGAGTTCCCCGGCGTGGTCGAGGCGGCCGTCTACCCCGTACCGGACGCCGCGGCGGGCGATCAGGTGATGGCGGCCCTGGTGCTGCGGGACGGCTTCGATCCCGAGGCGTTCGCGAGCTTCCTGGCCGGCAGGAAGGACGTGGGCCCCAAGGCCATACCTCGATATATCCGGATCAGCGCGGAACTGCCGCAGACCGCGTCCAACAAGGTCATCAAGCGGACCCTCGCCGCCGAGGCATGGCACACCGGCGACCCCGTCTGGTGGCGCCCACCCGGGCAGGCGTCCTGGCGGCCACTCACCCCCGAGGACGCCATCCGCATCGACGACGAGTTCATCCAGCACGGCCGACGGCAACCCTGGAGCGCCAGTGGATTTCAATCTTGACGAGACCCAGACCGACCTGCGTGAGCTCGCGGTCGACCTCCTCGGCAGGGAGGTGACCTCGGCCAGGCTCGAAGCCCACGAGAAGAGCGGCGCCCCCTACGACGCGGCCCTGTGGCGCTCCCTGGCCCAGGCGGGACTGCTCGGTGTCTGCCTGCCGGAGGAGGCCGGCGGGGCCGGGCTGGGTCCGGTGGAGATGGCGGTCATCCTGCGGGAGATCGGCGCCCACGTGGCGCCGGTCCCCGCCGAGCAGAGCCTGGTCGCCGCGCAGGTGATCGCCAGGTACGGCTCCCGTGAGCAGCGCGAGGCGCTGGCCCCGCTGGCGGACGGTGAGATCTCGCTGGCCGCCGCGCCGTCCGAGCCGGGACGCGACCTCGGCGCCCCGCCCGCCACGACCGCGCGCGAGGACGGCTCCGGGTGGGTGCTGCACGGCGCCAAGACCACGACGCCCTACGCGGCCCAGGCCGCGAAGATCCTCGTTCCGGCCACCACGGGGACGGGCGTCGGCCTGTTCCTGGTGGACCCCGCCGAGACGACACAGCACCGGGTGACGCTCTCCACCGGTGAGCCGGCCGCCGCGCTGAGCCTGGCGGGCACTCCCGGCGAGCTCGTCGGCGCCGCGGACGGTACCGCGGCCGACGGCCTGCGCAGGCTGGTGCTGGCCGGGAACATCGCGGTCACCTCCGGAGTGCTGGCCGGAGCACTGGCGCTCACCACCGAGTACATCAGGACGCGCAGGCAGTTCGACCGGGCGCTGGCCGAGTTCCAGGCGGTCACCGTGCAGATCGCCGACGTCTACATCGCCGGCCGGGCACTGGACGTGGCCGTCTGGTCAGGGGCGTGGCGGCTGGCCGAGGGGGCCGACTCCGAGGCCGAGGCCGACCTGGCCGTCGGCGCGCTGACCGCCACCGACCAGGCGCTGCGGGCGCTCTACACCTGCCAGCACCTGCACGGCGGGATCGGCGTGGACGTGACCTACCCGCTGCACCGCTACTTCGCCTGGGGCAAGCACCACGCCCACCTGCTGGGCGGGGTGGAAGCCCGGCTCGACATGATCGGAGCGCTCGTCTGATGCTGATCGACCTGACTCCCGAGCAGCAGAGGCTCCGCGCCGAGCTGCGCGAGTACTTCCAGTCCTGCCTCACCGCCGCCGACCGCAAGAAGATCTCCACCGACCCGTTCGGCCACGCCTACATGGAGCACTGCCGCAACCTCGGCCGTGACGGCAAGCTCGGTCTCGGCTGGCCCAAGGAGTACGGCGGCGGCGGGTACGGCCCGCTGGAGCAGCAGATCTTCGCCAACGAGATCGCCCGCGCCGAGGTGCCGTACCCGATCATCACGGTGCAGACCGTCGGGCCGACCCTCATGCAGTACGGCACGGCGGCGCAGAAGGAGTTCTTCCTGCCGCGCATCCTGGCCGGAGAGTGCCACTTCGCGATCGGCTACAGCGAGCCGGGGGCCGGCACCGACCTGGCGTCGCTGCGCACCACCGCGGTCCGCGACGGCGACCACTACGTGGTCAACGGGCAGAAGATCTTCACCTCGGGCGCACACTACTCCCAGTACATCTGGCTCGCCGCCCGCACCAACCCGGACGCGAAGAAGCACCGGGGGATCACCATGATGATCGTCGACTGCGCCGACCCCGGCTTCTCCTGGACGCCCATCCTGACGATGGACGGGCGCCACCACACCAACTCCACCTACTACTCCGACGTCCGGGTGCCGGTGGACATGGTCGTGGGGGAGGAGAACAAGGGCTGGGACCTGATCGTCAACCAGCTCAACCACGAGCGGGTCACGCTCGGCCCGGCGGGCAACATCGCGCACACCTACGACCGGTTCCTGGCCTGGGCCCGCCGTACCGGCGCGATCGAGGAACCCGCGGTGCGCAGGGCGCTCGGCCAGGTCTACGCCTACTTCCGTACCAACGAGCTGCTGAACTGGCAGGTCGCGGCCAACATGGACCTCGGCTGGCTGGGCGCCCCCGACGCCTCGGCCACCAAGGTCTACGGCTCCGAGCGGCTGCAGGACGTCGGCCGGATCGTCGGTGAGGTGCTGGCCCGCTTCGGCGACCCGTCCGACCCCGGCACCGCCGACCTGATGGAGCGCGTCGACCGCGGCGCCAAGGGCGCCCTGGTGCTCACCTTCGGCGGCGGCGTCAACGAGGTACAGCGCGAGCTCATCGCCATGCTCGGCCTGAGCCTGCCGAGGCCGCCCCGATGACCGCGACGGCGGAGCCCACCGACCTGCACGAGCGGCTCACCGCCCTGGCCGAGCGGCAGATCGCCGCGGGCGAGGTACTCGGGGTCGCGGCGGCGGACCCGGTGAACGCCCCGATGATCCGGCACTGGACCGACGCCCTGGGCGACGCCAACCCGATCTACACCGACCCCGAGGCGGCCGCGGCCGGGGTGCACGGGCAGATCGTGGCGCCACCGGCGATGATCCAGGTCTGGACCATGCCCGGCGTGAACAGGGACCGCAAGCAGGCGGGCACCCCGGTCGACGCCGTGCTCGCGATGCTGGACGGCAACGGCTACACCGGCGTGGTCGCCACCAACTGCGAACAGACCTACCACCGTTACCTGAGGCTCGGCGAGTCCCCGGTCCCGGCCACCCGGTTCACCGGCCTGGCCGGCCCGAAGCGGACCGCGCTCGGCGAGGGCTACTTCGTCACCTGGAACGTCACCTGGTACGTGGCCGGCGAGGCGGTGGCCGAGATGCTGTTCCGGGTGCTGAAGTTCAGGCCCAGGGAGCGGGCGAAGGAACACCCGGGAAACGGGCAGGCGGCCGGCGAGGGTACGCCCCCGGCTCGTGCGGGCACGCCCGCGACGGGCGGTAACGGGTCGGCGGCCCGCCGGGACGCGCCCGCGGCCGATGAGGACGCACCCGCTCGCGCGCCGTACCCGCTGAGACCCGCCGTCAACGCCGACACCGCGTTCTTCTGGGAGGGCGCCGCCGAAGGTGAGCTCCGGATCCAGAAGTGCGCCGACTGCGGCGAGCTCCGCCACCCGCCGGGGCCGGTCTGCCCCTCGTGCCGCTCGGTCGCGCGCACGTACCTGACGGCGAGCGGTGAGGGCGAGGTCTACAGCTACGTCGTCCACCACAACCCCCCGGTGCCGGGCCTTGGGACGCCTTTCGTGGTCGCGGTGGTGGAACTGCCGGAAGGTGTGCGGATCGTGGGCAACGTGGTGGACTGCGTTCCTTCACAGGTGGGTATCGGTATGCCGGTGCGCCTGACGTATCGCCAGATGGACGACGAGCTGATCCTGCCCATGTGGGTCCCCCGGGAGGCGTGATGCGGACACTTACCGACGACGAGGTGCGGGTCGGAGCCGTCCTCCCCGAGCTCGCGATCGAGCTGACCCCCACCGTGGTCGTCTCGACCGCACTCGCGACCATGGACTTCACCCCCGTCCACCACGACGTCGAGGGCGCGAGGGCACAGGGGTCGAAGGACATCTTCCTCAACATCCTGACCACGATGGGCCTCGTCGAGCGCTACGTCACCGACTGGGCCGGACCCGAGGCGATCATCCGCGGCATCAACGTCAAGCTCGGCGTCCCCGCGTACGCGGGCGACAGACTGGCCTTCAGCGGCGCCGTCCTCGCCTGCGAGGACGGCGAGTTCACGGTCGAGGTCCGCGGCAGGGTCAGCCTCGGCGACCACGCCTCGGGCACCGTCAGGTTCGCCCTCCCGTAGAAAGGCCTTCACCAGCGTGGTCTCCTTTTCCGGGAGTACGGCCGTCGCCGGCATCGGCGCGACCGAGTTCTCCAAGCAGTCAGGCCGGTCCGAGCTCCAGCTCGCCGCCGAGGCCGTGTTCGCGGCGCTCAACGACGCGGGCCTGGCGCCCTCGGACGTGGACGGCCTCGTCACCTACACCCAGGACGCCAACCAGGAGATCTCCGTGGCCCGCGAGGTGGGCATCGGCGACCTGTCGTTCTTCTCCCGTGTCCACTACGGCGGCGGCGCGGCCTGCGGAACCGTGCTGCACGCGGCGATGGCCGTCGCCACCGGGGTCGCCGAGACCGTGGTCTGCTACCGGGCGTTCAACGAGCGCTCCGGACGCAGGTTCGGCCAGCCCAACCCCGGGATCGGCGGCGAGCCCACGTCCCACGGTCTGGAGATGAGCTGGCACCTGCCGTACGGGCTGATGACCCCGGCCGCCTGGGTCGCCATGTTCGCCCGGCGCTACATGCACGCCTACGGCGCCACCTCCGAGGATTTCGGCAGGGTGGCGGTGGCCATGCGCAGGCACGCCGCCACCAACCCGGCCGCCTGGTTCCACGGGCGCCCGATCACGCTGGAGGAGCACCAGGCGTCGAAGTGGATCGCGGAGCCGCTGCACCTGCTCGACTGCTGCCAGGAGAGTGACGGCGCGGTGGCGCTGGTGGTCACCTCCGCCGAGCGGGCCAGGGATCTGCGCAGGTCACCCGCACTGATCACCGCCGCCGCCCAGGGCGCGGGCGCCGGTCAGATGACGATGACCAGCTACTACCGCGACGACATGACGGGCCTGCCGGAGATGGGGGTGGTCGGCGGCCGGCTGTGGAAGCAGTCCGGGCTCGGGCCCTCGGACATGCAGGCGGCCATCCTGTACGACCACTTCACCCCGTTCGTGCTCACCCAGCTGGAGGAGCTGGGCTTCTGCGGACGCGGCGAGGCCCGCGACTACGTCGCCGACGGCGGCATCGAGATCGACGGCCGCCTGCCGGTCAACCCGCACGGCGGCCAGCTCGGCGAGGCGTACATCCACGGGATGAACGGCATCGCCGAGGCCGTCAGGCAGATCCGCGGCACCTCGGCCAACCAGCTCGCCTCGGTACGCAACGTGCTGGTCACCGCGGGCACGGGCGTGCCGACCAGTGGGCTGGTCCTGTCGGCTGAGTGAGCCGGCGCCACTCGCGGAGGAAGGGCGAACGCGAGAAGGGCGCGGCCGGTGGGCCGCGCCCTTCGTGTCACGCGTGTGGGTCGCACGCGTGTGGTCACCGCCTGGCGGGTTCGCGCTCGGCGGGACGTTTCGCGGAGGCCGCGTGCCCGGCGGAAGGCCGGGTACGCGGTCGTTCGGTGGCTCCGGTGGTCGCGGAGGGCGGATCACCCACACCGGCCGCCCGGTCGGTCAGCAGCTCAGGTTGTTGCCCGGGGTGGTGCCGAGGATCTGCGTGAAGCTCTGGTAGGCGTTGATCCGGCTCTGCACCTGCGCCGGGTTCCTGCCGTCGCACTCCAGGCTGCCGTTGATGCTGCGGATCGTCTGGCCGAAGCCGTGGCCGTTGACCATCGCGTTGTGCGCCGTCATCGTGCCGGGGCCGTTCTGGGTGTTCCAGTACCACAGGGCGGTCTTCCAGGCCACCGCCGCGTCGTTCTGCACCAGGTACGGGTTGCCGAGCAGGTTGATGCCGAGCGCGTCGCCGGCCGCCTTGTAGTTGAAGTTCCAGCTCAGCTGGATCGGGCCGCGCCCGTAGTAGGCCGCCTGGCCGGCGGGGCAGCCGTAGGGCTGGCTCGCGTCGCAGTAGTGCGGGTAGTTCGCGGTGTTCTGCTCAACGATGTGGACCAGCCCGCCGGTCTCGTGGTTGACGTTGGCGAGGAAGGCGGCCGCCTCCTGCTTCCTGACGGTGTCACTGCCGGTCTTCGCGAAGCCGGGGTAGGCGCTCAGCGCGGCGGTCAGCCCGCTGTAGGTGTAGAAGGGGTTCCGGTTCGGGAACATCTGGTTGAACTGTGCCTGGCTCACCACGAAGCCCGAGGTGGGCGGGTCGGTGGGCGGCGTCGTGCCGCCGCAGGTGTACGGGTCCCAGTACCAGGTGCTGATCACCGGGTCGTAGCCCGGGTTGTCGTGCTCGGCGATGTAGTACTTGCCGTCGGTGTACTTGACGATGCTGCCGGCGACGTACCAGGTGCCCGCCGCCCAGTTCGGGTGGTTGCAGTTGCCCGTGGGCGGCGTCGTGCCGCCGCAGGTGCCCTTGTCGGCCCAGACGTCGGCGGTGCCCGGCCTCTCGTTCTGGGTCCACCACTTCGCGGACCAGTTGTGGCCGTTGTACGAGGCGGTCATGCCGCCGGTGTAGACGGCCGAGGAGCTCCACGCGGCCGCGCAGCTCTCGGCGGAGGCGGAGGACGTCGGCAGGACGACCGCGAGCACGCCGGTGACCGCCAGGGCGGCGAGGGCGGCCATGATGCGCTGTCTCAACACTTGATCACTCCCATGGGGGGAAACCGGATGGTGTGGGGTGTCCGGACGGTCGGACTTTCGCGCGGTGACGGCCCGCGTCATCGCGTTCGCGCAGCTCATACCTGGATCGGGCGGGTCTGCCGCGAGGTGCGTGGCTGCCAACCTGATCTTTCTCTTAAGAAAGTTTCCTAAGAGTTGCCGTGATACTAGCCTTGACAGATCACTGTCACAACCCGTTCGGACATCGGGTCCCGCCAATGCGGGCCGGGTGCGTTCCAAACGCGGGGAATCTCGCGCGTCGCCGGTTCACCGGGGCATGATCCATCCGGTTAGCTATTAAATGTAACTTTTATCGGCGTTTAGGGTGCCACTATTGCGGCATGTTGGAATCCCTCGGGCTCGATCCTGTGGAGGAGCGCGTCTACCGGTTCCTGGTGACGACCGCGGAGGCGGATGTCACCGACCTCATCGGGAATCTGGGCATCGATGCCGAGACGGCGGAGACGGTGCTGGTCACCATGCGGGTCAGGGGACTGATCAGGACGGTCTCTCCCGGCAGGCGGCGGTTCGCCGCCGTGGCACCGGACATCGTGCTGGGCTCGCAACTCCTCCGCCACCAGCAGGCGCTCGACTGGGCGCGGCGTGAGGTGGAGCGGCTGTCCGAGGAGTACCGGGACAACGCCCGCCGCCGCGACGCGGGCCCGCAGGTCGAGGTCCTGTCCGACCACGCCGCGTTCCGGGAGCGGTTCGACCAGCCGTTCGAGGGTTACCGGGAGCGGGCGACGTCGCTGCGGATCATCGAGGGGACGAGGCCCTGCCCGCTCGGCTCCGACGACCTCTACCTGCTCTCACTACTGGTCGCCGGTGTGCCGGACACGTCGATCGCCACTCAGCTGGGGGTCAGCCGGCGGACCGTGCGGCGGCGCGTCGCGAACGTCATGGAACTCGCCGGCGCCCAGACCCGCATGCAACTGGCCTGGCGCGCCGCCACCGAAGGCTGGCTCTGAATGGCGCCAGGTGTGAAATGGCGGATCATTAAAATGGCGATGACGCGGCTTGATGACGGTGTGCGGGCGGTTGGGCGCACCGCCTTGACATATGTTTCCACCCCATCACAACCAAAAATCGATCATTTTCTCGGCGCGGTCGCGCTGACCCGGCTCGCGTAGCGTTGTTCGCGGCGCACGTTGCCGTTCCATTGTTCTCCGCCCCCTGAGGCTTACGGTAATCGGGTACTGCGGCTGTGGAATGAGCGCTCCGGCGCTCTGAATTTGCATAGGGCTTTGCCGCGGCAATGTCTACGTGTGCTTGCTGTCCGCTACGGTGGAGAGTGTGACGGTATGGAATGTTTGATTACCCGGCACCGAGGGCGCCCTGCTGTAGTGACCCGTGAGCAGAAAACTCTCGCCGTCGGCTGACCGATCGGGAAGTGTCTGCGTTCAAAGCTCGAACCGGCGAACACCGCTGACGAAGGGGGGCCGTTCCCCATGAAAAGAACAACGAGATTATGACTTCTGGTTACGTCTTTCTTTGCGGTGCTTTTTGCCATGACTGGAGCGGCTTCCGTAAGCCAAACCAGCGACGCAAGCTCCACGGGCCGGCACGGTAACGGCCGGCATGGTCAAATCCCGACTGGGTTAAGGACGCCGGCCCCCGACACGGTCGGCGCCGGTTGGCGAGGAAACGCTGAAGTGGCCTGTCATCTCTTCTCTCCCTGCTACCTGACAGGAGGAGGATCATGAGGATGTTCGCGCTTCCAGAACCGCGGAGAACCCAGCGGCGGCCTGTGCTCGCGCTCGTGGTGGCCGTCTTGACGATCGGCGCTCAGGGCGCCGCAGCACCCGCCGCCCAGGCCGCCCCGCTCGCGACCGCGAACGCCGTCGAGGGGGCGCCGCAGGGCAACGTGGTGATCGAGTGGAACCGGACCCTGCTCAACATCGTGCGGACTCCGCACGCGCCGCCGACCACCGTTCACCCCACCCGCAGCTTCGCCATCATGAGCGCGGCCGTCTATGACGCGGTCAACGCGATCAGCCGCGCTCACCCCCTCTACGGCACCAGCTTCACCGCCCCGCAGGATGCCTCCCGTCCCGCCGCGGCCGCGACGGCCGCGCACGACACCCTCACCGCCCTGTACCCGGCACGGAAGCCCAGCCTGGACCGGCAACTGGCCGCCGACCTCACCGGCATTCCCGACGGCCGCGCCAAGCAGGAGGGCATCCGGGTCGGTGCCCAAGCGGCCCAGGCCATCCTTACCCTGCGCGCGCATGACGGCGCCGACGCCACCCCGCCGCCCTACACCAGCACCGGAAAACCCGGCGACTACCGGCCGACCCCGCCCGACTTCGACCCACCGGTGTTCACCCACTGGGGCAAGGTCACCCCATTCGTGCTCCATACCGGCGATCAGTTCCGCCCAGCCGCGCCCCCGGCGCTGGCCGGCCCGGTCTACGCGGCCGCCATCAATGAGGTCAAGAGCATCGGCGCCGCCCACAGCACGACGCGTACGGCGGAGCAGACCGCGACCGCCAAGCTCTGGGGTGCCCCCATCCAGAACTACTGGTACAGCATCGGCCAACAGGTCGCCCTCGCGCGCCACAGCGACCTCGACCAGTCGGCGGACCTGTTCGCCCTGCTCAACCTCACCATCGCCGATGCCACCATCGGCGTCTACAACGCCAAGTACCACTACCGGTTCTGGCGGCCGATCACCGCCATCCGCTCCGCCGCAGGCAACCCGCGGATCAAAGCCGACCCCGCCTGGACCCCGCTTATCACCACCCCTCCCGACCCGTCCTACCCGGGCATGCACAGCGCGATCGGCACGGCCGCCGCCACAGTACTCGCCGGCTTCTACGGCGACCGCAATGTCTTCACCCTCACCTCACCCACCGCGTCCAGCGTGACCGAGACTTACACCAACTTCAGCGCCGCCGCGACCGAAGCCGGGCTCAGCCGCATCTGGGCGGGCGTGCACACCCGGATGGACCACCAGGCCGGCAACAAGTTCGGCACCACCATCGGTCGCTACGTGCTCAGCCAACTGAAGCTCGCCCCGGCCACACCGGCTTCCCCGACCGCGAAGCCCCCGGCCGGCAGCGGCCCGGCCGGCAGTGGCCTTGCCGCAGGCGTCACCGTCGAGGTCCGGGACTCCAAGCTCGGCAAGATCCTCACCGACGGCCAAGGGCGCACGCTGTACCTGTTCGAGACGGACAAGGGCACCAAGTCGACCTGCTACGGCGCGTGTGCGATCGCCTGGCCGCCGCTGGTCGCCACGGGCAGGCCGCAGGCCGGCAGCGGCGCATCCTCCGCCCTGCTCGGCACCACCGCCAGGACCGACCACACCACAGAGGTCACCTACAACGGCCACCCGCTGTACTACTACGTCGGCGACACCAAGCCCGGCGACACCAGCGGGCAGGGCCTCGACTCCTTCGGCGCCAAGTGGTACGTGCTCAACCCGCAGGGAAACAAGATTGACACGGGCTGAGCACCGTCGGTCGCCATGAGTCACCACACGGGCAACGCTGAGCGGGCTGTTGCGAGAGCGCCGACGGCCGGGATCACGGGAGGGAGCAGAGGAACATGGGAGCAGCACGGACAATGTCACCCCGCCCGGTCTGGCTGCGGCCGGCGATGGCCGCCGGGCTCGCCCTGGTCGTGGCGGTGGCCTTGTACGCGTTCGGCCGGATACACACTCCGGACTACGCCAGCAGCCTGTTCGGACGCCGTGGCGATGACGCGAACCTGCTGAAGGCGCAACTCGGCACCGCCCTGCTGGGCCTGGCCCTCTACCAGCTCATATTGGCGCTGTGGATGTACCGGCGGCTACCCGGGGCCGGTGCCGCCCCCCGCCCGGTACCCCTCGCCCACCGCATCGGCGGAGCCGTGCTGTTCGTGCTCTCCCTCCCCGTCGCCTACCACTGCATCACCGCCTACGGAGTGCAGTTGGACAACGCCCGGGTCGCCCTGCACTCCCTCGCCGGCTGCTTCTTCTACGGCGCATTCGCCGCGAAGGTACTCCTCGTCCGCAGCCGGTACTTACCGGCCTGGGCGTTGCCGGTCGCCGGCGGCACCCTGGTCACCCTCATCGCGATCCTGTGGTCCTCAGCGGCACTCTGGCAGCTGACCCAGCCGTAGCCTGGCGGAGCTCCCACGGCGGTTCCAGCGCCGACCTGCGGAGATCAGGTCCCCGAAGGGCCGGCGAAGGAATCAGGGCGGCTTCACGGGGTTGTGATCATTGGTACCGCGAAGAAGACGATCATGGCGATCGCCACCGCGATGATGAAACCGATCACTTCCCAGGCCCAGTCGTGGTGGGAGACCTTCGTCGGCGCCTTGTGTCTGCGTGCCGCCCGGCGGCCCGCGCGCCTGCGGGATCCGGCCCGTCCGGAAAGCCGGAGCCCTGTCTCCGCCGTCCCGGCCTCACCGGTCTCCGCCCCGGAATCGCCTTCTTGCGCGGTCGTCGGCTCGCTCCACTGCGCGTCGTACGACGCCGGGGTGTGCTCCTGGGGTGCGGTGTAGTTCGGAGGCACGGTGTGCGGCGGGGCGTCGTCCGGCTCGTCGACCCGCATGATCCAGCTGGGCAGGCGCAGCTGGGCACGGCCCGCCGGGGTGCTGAGATGGTCAGGCCGGGGAGACCAGGCGGGAAGGGCCGTCGAGGTCTCGTCGGCCTGAGCGTCTGTTCCGGTGCCGGTCTCGTCGCCGGTCTCGTCGCCGGTCTCGGTGTCGGAGGGAGCGGCGTCCGTGAACCAGTTGACCGCGGGCGTCTGAACGGGGTCGGCGGCCCAGGTGGGCATCGGCGGCTGCACGCGACCGGTTTCGGGGTCGGGGGCCGGTGCCGGTGTGGCCCAGGTGGGCATCGGCGGTTGTGCGCGACCGGTTTCGCCGTCAGGAGTCTCCACCTGTGCGGACCTGACGGGGAAAAGAGGCCGGTGGCGCTCGGCGTCGGAGAGGGCGTCGAGCTGATCGGTCTGCAGGGGCCAGCCGGGGAGCGGGTGCGCGGTGGGGTGCGCGGTGGGCACATCGTCCAGCACATCTCCCGGCACGGATCCGGGAGCCGGGGCGATCGTGAGGGGCGTGCGAGGGGCCTCGGCGGACGGAGCCTCGGGCGTCTCGACGGGCGTGGGATCGGCGGGCGGATCGGCGGGTGCGGCCTCGGGGCGGGGCGCGGCGGCGACGAGCCTGTCGGTGTAGACGCGGGCCGCCCGCGCCTCAGGGGTGAGCGGGCGGAACAGGTTCTCCCGTACCGGGGCATCCCCGGGGGCGCCCTCCAGCACGTCCCCCGGGATGGGCGCCGACAGCGGTGCCGCCCGGCGCGGTCTGGGACGCTGGAGCCGACGGCGCGGCCGCAGGGCCGCGGTGTCCAGAGCGGTGAGCACCGAGTCGCCGAGCCTGGGCAGCGGTTCGGTGCTGGCCTCGTGGGTGGAGACCGTGCCGGGGTCCCTCGGCGCGAAGGGGTCCGGGAAGCGGTCGCTCGCCATGTGGTCCGGCACGGGGAAGGCCGGGGCACTGGTCTGGGCGCCGTTCTCCGGAGACGGTGGCGGCCAGGCGGGTGACGTCGGCCACAGTTGCCTGACCAGCGGGGACGTTGATCGCCTGGCGACGGGAGCGAGCGGTGCCCGCGGTCCGAGCACGGCGGCGCGCAGCCCGGAGGGAGGGGTGGCCCAGGGAGCGAGGACGAGCACGTCGCGGACCGGGGCGACGGCGAGGGCGCCGAACACCTCCGTCAGGTGCGCGGGGATCCGGGCCGAGGCCAGGGCGGCGCCCAGCGACTGGGCGAACCTGCGGCAGGCGCTCACCGTCAGCTCGTCGGCGGTGTCGACGGCCACGTCGAGCACCCAGGACAGCTCGGCGGCGTTCATCTCGCAGACGCCCGACAGGTACAGCACCTCGCGCTGGTGGGTGCGCAGCTCGCTCAGCACGCGCTCGACGAGGGCGGGGACGGGGTCCAGGCCGGTGACCGGGGGCGAGTAGACGATGTCGCGCAGGAAGATCTCGCGGCGGGCGAGCGCGTACAGCGCGGCGCGCGGGGGGTGGGTGTCCGTGACACTGGACAGAACGGTCACCAAGACGTCGAAGGCCGAGTCCGCGCTGCCCAGCTGGTCGCGGGAGTAGGCGTAAAGCCCTGCTGCGTGACGGTCGTAGAGCTCGGCGATCAGTTCGCCGCGCGAGCGTTGACCGAGGAGCGGTTGGGTCACGGGACCGGCTTCCTCTGGTGGTTCGTCGAGCGTGGTGAAGAGGTGGGGCGGCTGTGAAGCCTGTGACGTACGGTGCCAGAGGGATCAACTCCAGCAATGTGGGTAATCATGTCAAGCCATGGGCACCTCCCGCACTACTGAATGCCCTTTTGGTGAGAAATACACATGTCGATCTACCCGGCAAAGCCGGGAAGACAGATCGGAGAAGTGGGGCATAGGCTGACCTGAGCCAGATTGTGGGGGCGGTTGGGGCAGGGGGGCCGTAACCCGGCGAAAACAAGAGGTTGTGCATGATCACATTCAACGGTGTCACCAAGCGCTACGCCGACGGCACCGTAGCGGTGGACAGCCTGAGCCTTGAGGTGCCCACTGGGGAGATCACCGTCTTCGTCGGCCCCTCGGGGTGCGGCAAGACGACCTCCCTGCGCATGATCAACAGAATGATCGATGCCACGGAGGGCCAGATCCTCCTGGACGGCGTCGATGTCAAGACCATAGACCCGCCGACACTGCGTCGGGGCATCGGCTACGTCATCCAGCAGGCCGGGCTCTTCCCGCACCGCAAGATCGTCGACAATGTGGCGACGGTTCCCCTGCTGCTCGGCTGGGAGAAGAAGAAGGCCCGTGACCGGGCGATGGAACTGCTGGAGCGGGTCGGGCTCGATCTGAAGATGGCCGACCGCTACCCCTTCCAGCTCTCCGGCGGCCAGCAGCAGCGCGTCGGCGTGGCCCGCGCGCTCGCCGCCGACCCGCCGGTGCTGCTGATGGACGAACCGTTCAGCGCGGTCGACCCGATCGTCCGGACCAGCCTGCAGGAGGAACTGCTACGGCTCCAGGCCGAGCTGAACAAGACCATCGTGTTCGTCACCCACGACATCGACGAGGCGGTCAAGCTCGGCGACCGGGTGGCCGTCTTCCGCGTCGGGGGCCACCTGGCCCAGCTCGACGACCCCGCGACGCTGCTGGCCAGGCCCGCCGACGACTTCGTCCGCGAGTTCCTCGGCCGCGACCGGGGCATCCGGCGGCTCTCGTTCGTCTCGGACGAGGGGGTACGGCTCCGCACCGACCTGCTCGTCCCGGTATCCACCGACACCGCGTCGGCCTCGGCGCGCGCCGCCGGCGAGCCGTGGCTGGCCGTGGTGGACGCGGGGAACCGGCCGCTGGGCTGGGTCGCGGTCAAGGACCTGCCCGAGTCGGGCAGCCTCGCCGAGGTGGAGCTCGCGCCGTACGGGACGTTCGTCAGCGGGCGTGACTCGCTGCGCGGCGCACTGGACGCGACGCTGCTCTCCCCGTCGGGCAACGCCGTCGCGGTGGACGGCGAGGGCAGGGCCGTGGGCGTCGCCACCCGCGAGGCACTGGACGAGGCGCTGGCCGTGGTGGCGGGAAGCGTCGGCGGATCGGTGCCGGGTTCCCGCTCCGCGGGGGGCGCGGGAGGTTCCAGCGGGCCCGCGGAGGGCACGGGAGGTGCCGCTGGATCCACCGGAGGCGCGGCCGGATCCGCGGCGGACGCGGAAAGCGCCGGTGAGGGCGCGGGAGGCACGGGGGACGCGGGTGAGTGAGGAACCCCTGGTCCGCTGGGACTGGATCGGGCGCAACTGGCCCACGATCCAGGGCCTGCTGGAGGACCACATCGTGATGGCGCTGGTCCCGATCGTCGTCGGGCTGCTCATCGCGCTCCCGCTCGGGCTGGCCGGAGTCCGCTGGCGCTGGCTCTACCAGCCGACCGTCGGCGTGATGAACGTGATCTACTCGCTCCCCTCGCTGGCCGTCTTCATCGTGCTCATCCCGGTCACCGGCCTCGCGACGAGGCTGACCGTGATGGTCCCGCTCACCTTCTACGCCATGGCGGTGCTGATCCCGGCGGTCGTCGACGGGCTGGGCTCGGTCCCCGACCACGTGCGCCAGTCCGCGGTGGCCATGGGCTTCACCCCGCTGCGCAGGCTGCTCCAGGTCGAGTTGCCGATCGCGGTGCCGGTCGTGCTGGCCGGGCTCAGGGTGGCCACGGTCGCCAGCGTCAGCCTGGTCAGCGTGGGCGCGCTGGTCGGCAGGGGCGGGCTCGGCTACCTGTTCATCGACGGCTGGCAGCGGCAGTTCTACACCCCGATCGTGGTCGGCATCGTGCTGGTCGTGGTGCTCGCGGGCGTCGCCGACCTGCTGCTGATCCTGGCGCAGCGCCTGCTCACCCCGTGGTCGCGGGCAAGGGGGTCCGCGTGAACCGGCTGCTTGATCTCTTCGGTGACCCGGCCGGTGCGGTGCCCCGGATCTCCGGTCGCCGCCTCGCCGGAGTCGCCAAGCGATCCGGCGGGACTCCCATCACCCCGTGGACGAGGGGGGTCGCGTGAACTGGCTGATCGACTTCTTCGGGGACCCGGTCAACTGGTCGGGACCGGACGGGATTCCCGTCCGGCTGCTCGAACACCTGGAGTTCGCCGGGCTCTCGCTGCTGCTGGCCATGCTGATCGCGCTCCCGCTGGGGCTGCTGATCGGCCACACCGGCCGGGGCGCCCTGCTGGTGGTCTCCATCGCCAACGCGGCCCGCGCCCTGCCGACGCTCGGCCTGCTCGTCCTCATCGTGCTGCTGATGGGCGTCGGCACCATCCTGCCGGTGCTGATCCCGCTGGTGGCGCTGGCCGTGCCACCCATCCTGGTCAACACCTACGAGGGCATCCGCGGGGTGGACCCGGACCTGCGTGACGCCGCGTACGGCATGGGACTGCGGGGCGGGCAGGTCCTCGGCCGGGTGCTGGTGCCGGTCGCGCTGCCACTCATCCTGCTCGGCCTGCGGCTGGCCGCCATCCAGGTGGTGGCGACCGCGACGGTGGCCGCGTACGTGGGCCTGGGCGGCCTCGGCCGCTTCATCATCGACGGTCTCGCGACCAAGAACTTCCCGAGCACGATCGGCGGAGCGGTTCTCGTAGCACTGCTGGCGCTTCTCGTGCAGCTCGGGTTCACCCTGGTACAGCGCGCAACGGTCTCCCCGGGGGTGAGCGAGCGCCAGACCATCCGATAGTCTTCATTACCCCCCGTTTTGGAAGGGAATAGCACCATGAAGCGCCTGTTCAGCACCGCGGCGATCCTTCTGTCCGCGGCGCTCACACTTACCGCGTGCGGCGGCGGAGATCCCCTCACCAGCGCGTCCCCGGCTCCCGCCGAATCCGGGTCCGCCTCCGAGCCGGCGGCCGCCGGGAAGGTCGTCATCGGGTCGGCCAACTTCCCGGAGAACGTCCTGCTGGGCGAGATCTACTCGCAGGCCCTGGCCGCCAAGGGCGTCCAGGTCGAGGAGAAGTTCAACATCGGCAGCCGCGAGGTCCTGTACGACCAGGTCAAGAGCGGCGGCCTGACCATCCTGCCGGAGTACATCGGCTCGCTCCTCGCCTTCGTCGACAACACCGCCACGGCGAAGTCGAAGGACGACGTCGTCGCCGCACTCAAGGAGAAGCTCCCGGCCGAGCTGGAGGTCCTGACGCCCGCCGCGGCCGAGGACAACAACTCGCTGACCGTCACCAAGGAGACCGCCACCAAGGAAGGTCTCACCACGATCGAGGACCTGGTCAAGGTCGCCAAGAACTACGCGGTGGGCGGCCCGCCGGAGTTCAAGACCCGCCAGGAGAAGAACTTCAAGGACACCTACGGCCTGGAGTTCAAGGAGTGGAAGAAGACCGGCGACGCCACCGCCGACGCCATCAAGGACGGCACCGTCCAGGTCGGCAACGTCTTCACCACCGACCCGAAGATCATCATCAATGACCTGGTCTCCCTCCAGGACAACAAGAACGCCTTCGCCGCGGAGAACATCGCCCCCCTGGTCAACAAGGCGGGCGTGAACGACACGGTGAAGACCACCCTCGACGCGGTCTCCGCCAAGCTCGACACCGCCGGCCTGGTCGCGCTGATGAAGCGCGTCGCGGTCGACAAGGACGACGCCGAAGCGGTGGCCAAGGACTGGCTCACCCAGAACGGCCTGCTGTAGCCGTTTCGCCCAACCGGCCCCGGACGTCTCGTCCGGGGCCGGTTCGCGTTCGCGGAGACGGCGACCGCAGCCGCGTGCACCACGCGGCCCGGTCGCCTGATCATGTTGCTGTGAACGGCCAGGCGCGCGTCTGTTCAAGTTGGCGGATTAGCGGGGCCGGGCCGGCGAGCGGGTGATTGGGGCTAGGACTGGCGGCGTGCGAAAAGGACCGCCCCTGGAACGCTCTCGTCGAGGTCGAGCAGCATTCGGGCCTCGACCGTGAATCCGGCATCGCGCAGCCAACTCGCCACGTGGCCAGGCCGGCGGCGGTGATGGGGTGCCGTTACCCCACACGCCACCAGCCGCCAAATCGCCAGGAGTGCCGGGCCGGGGTCGCCGCGGCGCGCCGCCAAGCGGGCGTCGAGCGCCCGGGACACCGCCTTTCGTTGGGGAACAAGAACTATGCGCCGGCCCGAAAGACAGCGCCGGCGTCGCGCCCGAGAGTGGATCGCAGATCGCAATCGCCGCCTGCACGAGAGGGCCCGCTCGGGGGGCGGCGGCGATCGTCCACGGGTCCATCGCAGTGCGGAGATGTTCCATGAGCAGTAGAGCAGTGCGGGACGTCGTGCTCGTCCACGGAGGGTTCGTCGATGGATCCGGCTGGCAGCCGGTCTACGACCTCCTGGTCGCCGACGGCTTCCGCGTCACCGTCGTGCTCCCCGACTGAAGTAGGCCGCGCCGCGGGCACCCTGTTCTGCGCCGGCGGCCTTGCCATCCGCGGCGGCTCGGCCAGACCCACCTACCACTCCTTGGAGGCCTCATGACCTTGACCCCGCAGGTGCCTACCGTTCGCGGCACGGTGGCCGTGGATGATCTGGGCACTGTACTGATGCACGAGCACGTCTTCGTCCTGAGCGAGGAACTACGGCAGAGCATGCCGGAAAG